>JAAHIA010000431.1 GCA_010671975.1 Leptolyngbya sp. SIO4C1
TTGTAAACGGATGGCGAAACTATAGCGCCATCCGTTTACACAACTTGATAGTTTTTAAGGCGATTGCCAGCAGTCAGAATGTCCTATACGCTAAACGCTCGCTTAACATTTGGCTGCACAAAGTAGTAGATGATCAGCGCGCTGATAGCCAGTGAAATGATTGCCAGAAAGTTGCCAGTTAGTAAGCTACCCAAATTGCTGAAGGCTCCTAGACCTTGCAGAATTAGCGTCATATACCAGGCCCAAACGCGCAGCGTAAACAATCCGTAGGCCAGAATAAATCCAATAATTGAAAAGAAAATCAAAAATCCGCCAACCAAACCCGGAATGGCGCTCAAAACGCCGGGCGGCAGCTCCTCAACCACCTCTCGAAAATCAGGATCTTCCATCATCCCTTCTAGAAAAGGGCCGCTAAGACCAATGGCTAGCAGGCCTACCAGCACCATGATGGCAGAGCCTACAACGTTGAGAATGGCTAGCACGGTGACTCCAATCGGACGGCGTTGAGTGGTCATGGCTATGCAGGATGACGGCAAATTTACCATAGCACTTGACCAGCGCCTCCTGAGCGCAGCCGAAGGGTGAGCTATACTCATACCGCTTAGCGATTGGACGAGAGGATGTTTGCAGCAACCATTGCAGAGGAGCTGTCGGTTGGCATTAGCCAGGTACAGGCGGCGTTAGACTTGCTGACAGAGGGAGCGACCGTGCCCTTTATCGCGCGCTATCGCAAGGAGCGTACCGGTGAGCTAGATGAAGTGCAGCTGCGGCAGATTGCCGATCGCGCTACCTACCTGAGCGAGCTAGCCGATCGCAAGCAGACGGTGCTAGAAGCAATTACGGCGCAGGATAAGCTCACCGACGAGCTGCGATCGCAAATCGAGGCAACGCTGAGTAAAACCGAGCTAGAAGATCTCTACTTGCCCTATCGACCCAAGCGGCGAACGCGGGCAACGATTGCTAAAGAAAAGGGCCTCGAGCCGCTAGCGGACGCGATCGCGCAGCTCAACCAGTCGGGGCAGGCAGTAAAATCACTAGCATCGCTAGCCGCTGACTCTCTCTCTGAGACGGTTGCCTCAGCTGAGGAGGCGCTGCAGGGGGCCGCAGACATTCTGGCCGAGCGCGTAGCCGAGCAGGCCGAGGTGCGATCGCACCTTCGACATCTGCTAACGACGCGCGGGCTGTTTACCGCCAAAGTCAAGCCAGACTATGCCGAAGGCAGCACCAAGTTTGAGATGTATCGCAGCTACCAGATTGCCGTCACCAAAATCGCCCCGCATAACCTGCTGGCGCTGCTGCGCGGTGAGAAAGAAGGGATTCTCAAAGTCTCGTTAACGCTAGAAGAAGACGAGATCCTTAGCTACCTAGAGCGGACCCAGATCAAAACAAAAGATCGAACGCTGCGATCGTTCTATCAGGCGATGCTCAAAGACGCCTACAGCCGGCTGATGAAGACGTCGCTGACCAATGAAGTGATTGCTGAGAAAAAAGCCTGGGCCGATGAAGCATCGATCAGCACGTTTGAAGCCAACCTGAAAAATCTGCTGCTGTCAGCGCCCGCCGGGATGAAGCCCACGCTCGGCGTTGACCCCGGCTTTCGTACCGGCTGCAAGGTCGCAGCCATCAGCGAAACCGGCAAATTTTTAGCATATCAGGCGATCTTTCCGCACACCGGGGCAGGCAAGCGACAGGACGCAGCCAGAATCTTGCAGCAGCTAATTAAAACACACCGGATCGAGCTGATTGCCATCGGCAACGGCACCGCCAGCCGTGAGACCGATGCCTTTGTCGGCGAGGTGATTAAAGACCTACCTCAGCCGCCAATTAAGGTCATGGTGAACGAGTCGGGCGCGTCGATCTACTCAGCCAGTGAGGTTGCGATCGCTGAATTCCCCGATCTTGATATCACCGTGCGCGGTGCGATTAGCATTGCCCGCCGGCTGCAGGACCCGCTAGCGGAGCTGGTCAAGATTGACCCTAAATCAATCGGCGTCGGACAGTATCAGCACGATGTCGATCAAAAGCGGCTGAAGCAAAAGCTCGACGAGACCGTTGAAAGCTGTGTCAACTACGTCGGCGTGGATCTGAATATGGCTTCGCGCGAGCTGCTAACCTACGTCTCCGGCATTTCTGGCACCGTGGCTAACAACATCGTTGCCTACCGCGATCAAAAAGGTGCGTTTCAAACCCGCAAGGAGCTGCTAAAAGTCAGCAAGCTAGGGCCGAAAGCTTTTGAGCAAGCGGCCGGCTTTCTGCGCATTCGCGCGGGCAACAATCCGCTCGACAATACGGCCGTCCACCCTGAGAGCTACGACGTGGTAAAAGCCATGGCCAGCGATATTAACCTGCCGCTGCAGCAAATTTCACAGGCAGGCGACAAACTTAAAAGCATCGATCTCAAGCGCTACGTCACCGAGTCCGTCGGCGTACCGACGCTGCGCGATATTCTCGCAGAGCTAGAAAAGCCGGGCCGCGACCCGCGCGATCAGTTTACCTACGCTCAGTTTAAAGAAGGCGTCAACGAGCTCAGCGACCTAACGCCCGGCATGGTGTTAGAAGGCGTCGTCACCAATGTGGCCAACTTCGGTGCCTTTGTCGATATTGGCGTGCATCAAGATGGGCTGGTGCACGTGTCGCAGCTGGCCGATCGATTTGTCAAAGATCCAAAAGAGATTGTGCAGGTCGGTCAGGTGGTGACGGTGCGGGTGCTAGAGGTAGATGAGAAGCTGAAGCGAATTGGGCTTTCGATGAGAACGGAAGAAAGCGGAGGGAAGAGAGAAGACAGAAGCCAGAGAAAAAGCGCTGCGGCAGGATCAGGACGGGGGGCGACGGTGGCGGATTTGCAGGCGAAGTTTAACAAGCGGCGGTAGAGGCGTGGATGGGAGGATGAGTAGATGGGGGGATGAGAATGAATGTTTTGATTGATTTGAGAGAGGTAGGGCTAGAGCTGGATCAGGCTGAGCTGGAGGAGCGATCGCTGCTGCTGGCTGATGAGCTGCGCTCAGGCAATTTGGCGGAGTCGACTCGGTTGGCGCGGCAGGCGGAGCTGCCGGACGGGGCGAAGTCGGGCGCGCTGGCTTTTATTGGCGGCGTGCTGATGGCGGAGGTCAGTCGGGAGAATTTGAAGCAGGCGATAGATTTTCTGGGACATCGGTTCTATGGTAAGACGCTGACGTTGGAGTATAAGGCAGACGGGCTAGAATGCGCGATTGAATATCGCAATCAGGCAGATATTGAGCAGGCGCTAGCAACGGTAGAGCGGCTGGAGACGATTCGCATTCGGGTTAAGGACTGAGTTTCGACTTCGCTCAACTCACAGACAACCCAGCGGGCTGAGCGAAGCCGAAGCTCACTTTTGCTGAAATCAGCTGAGCTTGCCTGTATCCTCAATATAGACCTGCTGCGAATCGTCCTCGATGGGAAAATTTGCCTTACTAATCGGTGTTTCTGACTATTTAGAAGGACTATCGGCTTTGCCGGCAGCGACTCAGGATGTGGCGGCGCTGCAGCGGATTTTGGCAGATCCTGTTCTGGGTGCATTTGACAATGTCAAAACGCTGCTGAACCCAACGCGGGATGAAATGGCGCAGAGGATTGAGCTGTGGCTGGCAGAGCTGCAGAAAGATGATCTGGCGCTGCTATTTTTTTCGGGACATGGGGTCAAAGACGAGCGGCGCGACCTCTATTTTGCAGCTGGGAATACGCAGAAAAATCGCGATCGCTTAGTTCGCTCAACGGCGGTGGCAGCGCGGACGATTCATGAATTTTTGTGCGATAGCCGACCCAAGCAGCAGGTGGTGATTTTAGACTGCTGCTTTAGTGGTGCCTTTGGCGAACTGCTGCCGCGAGACGACGGCGAGATGGCGCTAGAGGCACAGCTGGCAGCCGAGGGGCGAGTGGTGCTGACTTCGACCAGCGCAGTGGACTATGCCTTTGAGGAAAAGGCGTCAGGGCAGTCGCTCTACACGCGCTATCTGGTGGAAGGGATTGAGAAGGGCACAGCGGACCTGAATGGAGATGGCTTTATCACGGTGGATGAGCTGCACCAGTTTGCTAGCCGCAA
>JAAHIA010000432.1 GCA_010671975.1 Leptolyngbya sp. SIO4C1
TATAATGTGCCTGTGTTTAACAAGAGTCAATATCGATAAGAAACCGCTTGGTCAACTCATCAGTCTATTGAAACCCTAAAATCATGAAATTTATGCCTCGTCAGACTATTAGAAAACTAATTCAGACACAGCTATAGCACCTTGTAGATGATGTTTAGTCTCAATTTTTGAGTAGAAAAGCTCAGGCTGATGCAATACCATCTCAACTAGAGTGTCAACTCAACCAGCCAAAGACCTATGACGACAGCGGTACGATCGCCCCAGCCCTCCACCCGGCCTCGTCGATGGCGAGCCCTGCTAGCGATGGGGCTGCTGCTGCTGGGGCTCGGGCTGGTCATCTTTCTGTCTCTGACGAACGGCTCAGTGGCGCTGACCCGCTCAGAGCTAATAGCCGCTGCGCTACGTCAGGGCAGCCCGGTTCACCAAACCATTCTGTGGGATCTGCGCCTGCCTCGGGTGCTGGCGGCCCTGATTGTAGGTGCCGCGCTGGGGCTGTCGGGGGCGCTGCTGCAGGGCATGCTGCGCAACGGGTTGGCCAGTCCGTTCTTGCTGGGGATTTCTGCCGGTGCGGGGCTGGTCGTGGTGCTGGTTGTTGGGGTGGGGCTGCTGCAGGTCTGGGTGCCCTTGGGGGCCTGGCTAGGCGCGGTTGGCACCACGCTGATGGTCTATCTGCTGGCGCGCACGGGCACGACGCTATCGGTCGAGCGGCTGGTATTGGGCGGGGTCGCCTTCAGCTCCTTTTTTGGCGCAATCCAGTCGCTGCTATTGCTGATGTCGCCGGACGGCCAGATTCAGGCGGCGCTGAACTGGCTGATCGGCAGCCTCAACGGTCGCGGCTGGACCGAGGTGACGCTGGTGGGTCCGGGTATTCTGGTCGTCTCTATCCTGGGCTGCCTGCTGGCGCGGCAGGTGAACTTGCTGAGCCTGGGCGACGATCTGGCCACCGGCTTGGGAACGTCGCTGGTGCGATCGCGCTGCCTGATTGGGGCCGTGGCGACGCTGCTGGCGGCTGGCGCGGTGAGCATTGCGGGCCTGGTCGGCTTTGTCGGTCTGATCGTGCCGCACGGGGTGCGCCTGCTGGTCGGGACCGACTATCGGCTGGTGCTGCCGCTGTCGACGCTGGGCGGTGCCCTGGTGCTATCTGCAGCGGACCTGATCGCGCGGGCTGGCCCGGTCGAACTGCCGGTGGGCGTGGTGACGGCGATGCTGGGAGCCCCGGTTTTCATTGGGCTGCTCTACCGCCGTCGGGCGGTCGGAGGGCTGTAGCGATGCCGATAGACGCGCGTCAGCTATCGGGGGGCTACGGCGATCGCCGCGTGGTCGAGGCGGTCAACCTGTCGCTTGAAACAGGCGAATGGCTGAGCTTACTCGGTGCGAACGGCTCTGGTAAATCTACGCTGCTGCGGCTGATCAGCCGGATTCTCAAACCCCAGACCGGTGTCGTGCTGCTCGATGGCCGCGATATTCACCAGCGCTCACCGACGGCCGTGGCGCGTCGCCTGGCCCTGCTGCCCCAGCAGCAAACCCTGCCCGCTGGGCTCACGGTCTATCAGCTGGTCAGCCTGGGGCGATCGCCGCATCAGCCCTGGTGGCAGTGGGATCTAGACGCTGCTGGTCGCCAAAAAGTAGAGGCAGCGCTGCAGTGGACCGAAATCGAGCAATATCGCGATCGCGCGGTCACCGACCTCTCTGGCGGTGAGCGGCAGCGGGCTTTCTTAGCCTTAGCCCTGGCGCAGGATCCCAAGGTGCTGCTGCTAGACGAACCGACCACCTTTCTAGACCTGCACTACCAGCTACAGCTCTTAGAGCTGCTCAAACGGCTGAACCGCCAGCAGTCGCTCTCAGTTATCACCGTGCTGCACGACATCAACCTGGCGGCGCGATACAGCGATCGGCTGGCCCTGCTGCGTCAGGGGCACCTCTGGGCCGTGGGCACTCCAGCTGACATGCTAACGCCTGCGACCCTGCGAGCGGTCTTCGACATCGATGTCGAGATCATGCAAACGCCAGTGGGCCTGCAAGTTTGTCCTTTGGCCGCCTGCAGACCGCAGCTCGACGCGACCCATGTTTCTCCTTAATCTTTTGAGGTAACTGCAATGATGGCTCGATGGACCGTTCGAGGGTTGGGGGTCTTACTGGTGGGTGCGATCGCGGCCTGTGCTAGCGATCGCGACAATCCATCAGCCACGGTAGACAGCGCTGCCCCACCCGTGGCCAACAATGCCGAAGTGGCAGAACCGTCTGAGGTCGGGCAGATTATTGCCCTCACCTCGCTCACGGCCGACCTCATCCACACCCTGGATGAGGAGAAGCTGGTGGGGATTTCTGGCAGCTCTATTCTGAGAGAAGACGAGCGATTCGCTGGCATAGAAGTCGTCAGCGAAGGCCGCACCGAGCCAGACCTAGAAAAGATCGTGGCGCTCCAGCCCGATCTGGTCATTGGGGCAGAAGGCTTTCACGACAAAACGCTAGATCGCTTGGCGGCGCTAGAGGTGGAAACGCTGACGGTCGATGTCTCGGGTTGGGAGGCGCTAAGAGAGCTGACGACCCACCTGGCCGAGCGGACTGGCGCAGACCCGCAGCCGCTGCTCGCGCGATACGATGCCTGTCTGGCACAGGCTCCGGAGACGGCGCCTACAGCGCTGGTGCTGGTCAGCCGTCAGCCGCTGCTATCGCCCAACCGAGACAGCTGGGCCGGAGATTTTCTGGCTGAGTTCAACATTCAAAATGTGACGGCCGAGCTACAGGGAGACAGCCCCATCGATGGCTACATCACCCTCTCTGAAGAAAAGGTTCTGACCACCGACCCGGAGGTGCTGCTAGTCGTTGAGACCGGTGAAAATTTGCTGGAGCAGCTTAAAGGAGACGCGTTCTGGAGCCAGCTCGGCGCGACACAGGCTGAACGGGTGCATATGTTTGAGTATTTTGGCTTAGTGAATCCGGGCAGTATTGCCAGCATTGAAGCGACCTGCGCAAAGCTGGCTGAGCTTTAAGTCAGATTATTAGTTTGATGAAGTTTGATGGATGCGGCTTCGGATCGGGCCGCCATTGCCTTGGCGTGTTTGTAAAATGACCAGAAGATACGCTAAAGGAAGTGATTATACGGAAATTTTCTATCCAATCCACCGAATTAGGACGTTAGGCGAACAGATATCTGCCTAATTCCCTTGTCCAAGGTGATTAGACTGAAATGATTCTACCTGATCCACCTAATCAGGGTGATTAGGCGGAAACTTTCCCTCTAGTTATGAGTTAGCCCTTGAACTTGTCGGCAGTAAAGTAATAGCTACAACCATATGTCTCAATATTTATACTTAACAGCCTGAATTCAAGCGATAAATGTCGGCGATAAAAATTTATGCAGCTCGATCAAATTTGCATCTTTGCCAATATTATTCACTAAGGGTGCGGCTAGAGATTGAGTCGAAATTTATGGATAAGTCGATAAATGCAGGATACTCGACGCACACAGAACCTGTCTCTAGATCTTGATTATGCGTTTAAGGCTTCAAAAATCGTCAAGGTTTGGAAAAACACAGTACGTCATGGACTAAGAAAACAACCATTGAAAGATCTACATGATTTTTTAGATATTCATAGAAATATTCGCACTTTTGCAGAACGCTTACGCAAAGACATTTTGGATGGTTACTATAAACCGCTATCTCCTGAGTTTGTTCACTTAGAAAAACGGGATGGTATTCCTAGGCGGCTAGCCATTCCAGAACCAGCAGATGCTCTTGCACTCCAATGCATTGTTGAAGTTCTAGAAAGTGAGTTAAAAAAAGCTCAGCCATCACCAAATGCATACTACTCACGAACTCATACGCCGGGAAGCGTAGAACAGGTCGATGGCACTTTTGCCTATCCTTGGTGGCTACTTTGGCCGCAATTTCAGAAGCGCATCTGGAAATTTACAAATTCGCATGAATACGTCGTCATAACTGATATTGCGTGGTCAGGCTGCCGTCGCCGTCGATATCGGCCCGGCAGGCCGTGCCGACACCGACGTACAGATCGTCAAGCCCCCCGCCCATCGGGTTGAGCACGGTGGTGGTC
>JAAHIA010000433.1 GCA_010671975.1 Leptolyngbya sp. SIO4C1
ACTGGCTTTACCTGCAGGCAGGCGTACGGCAAAGCTAGCGATCGCAGAAGCGGTGTAGATGAGCCCTACGTTTACCGCTAGGCCATTCTCGCGTGCATAGAGGGGAATAAACGTAGCCAGCGAGCCAAACGCTAGCCCTACCAGCAGCAAAATGACGGCCGGAATGCGAATCGGCGGCGTCAGCAGCAGCGACCAGAACTTGGGCTTCAGCGCGGCGGGTTTTTCCTTGGCCTCGACCTTTTGCGTTTCTGGCTCTTGAGATAGCAGCACGCCCGCTAGGCCCACGCCGCCAATGGCCGCCATCGACAGAAACACTAGCGTGAATCCAGCTGCGCTTTGTAAATAGCCGCCTAGCGCCGGACCCAGTGCCATGCCAACCGGGTTGACTAGGCTCATATAGCCAATCAGCTCGCCGCGATTTCCGGGTGGGGCTAAGTCGGCAACTAGAGCGCTGTAGGCCGTGACAAAGGCAGCGATGCTCAGGCCGTGCAGGGCCCGAAAGAGCACCATCAGCAGAATCGGTGAAGACAGCGAGACAGGGGTACCAAACAGCGTGCCTTGCCAGTTAAGCACTGGTAGGAACTGCACCAGCAGGTAGCCTAGCGGTGCGGCTGCGATCGCGCTGATGCCAATAATTAAGACCGGCTTGCGCCCGCGCCGATCGGTCAAGCGCGCCATTGCTGGACGCGCCACCAGTAGGCCAATACCAAAGCTGGCCATGACAAAGCCAATTTGCTGACCGCTAGCCCCAAAGGTTTCGATATACAGCGGTAAGCTAGGCAATAGCCCAGCCAGCCCAGCCCAAAAGCAGAGGCCCGCCATAAACAGAACGCCTAAATTCCAACGCAGCGCTGGGCTGAAGCCCGAAAAAATAGTCAAAACAGTCCCTCCTGAAACGATCGCGGCGCGTGGCAGCGCACCTTCTGAAATGTTAACAATTGTTAATGCCGTTCAGCGCTTGGCCATTTTCGACCCAACTCGACAGTATCGCTATTCTCTCGAACGGCGGTGGCAGCCGCACGGGCCAAAAGTAACGTTTGTCATGCTCAACCCAAGCCGCGCTGATGCTGAGCGCGATGACCCGACGCTGCGGGCTTGCTCACAGTTTGCACAGCGGTGGGGCTATAGCGCGCTGGAGGTTGTCAATCTGTTCGCCTACCGCACGCCCGAGCCGCAAGTGCTGAAGACAGTCAGCGATCCGATCGGGGTAGAGTGCGATCGCTACCTTTGCTCAGCCGCTGAGACCGCTGAGCAGATTGTGCTGGCCTGGGGAAATTGGGGCGCTTTATATGGGCGCGATCAGGCAGTGCGATCGCTGCTTAGCGACCATGCCAGTAAGCTACGCTGCTTGGGCCTGACCCAGCTTAACCAGCCGCGCCATCCGCTTTATCTTAAACGCACGACGGCTTTGAGCAGCTGGAAGGACGCCCAGCGCCCCTGTTAGCGCTGTAAGCTGTGAAATTAGGGCCTGTCATCAATTAAGCCAAATCACGGAAGCTGCCAGGTAAATAGCGCCTAGAAAATGGACAGCTCGTTTGTCATAGCGAGTCGCAATTGCCCGATACTGCTTCAACTTAGCAAAAAAGTTCTCAATCAGATGTCGAGCTTTATAGAGCGCCTTGTCATACTCAATCGTCACAGTCCAATTCGACTTGCCAGGAATCACGGGCTCAATGCCCTGGGCTATCAACACCGCTCTGACTCGCTCGTCAGCATCGTAGGCTTTATCAGCCAATAGCGCATCGGCTTCAATATCGGCCAGCAAGACATCTGCCCCGTTGAGGTCGTGGGCCTGACCCGCTGTGAGCAAAAACTTGGTGGGATTGCCCAAAGCATCACAGCTCGCATGAACCTTGGTGCTCAGTCCGCCTTTGGAGCGCCCGATGGCTTCATCGCCCCCCCTTTGCCCCCTGCTGCATGCTAGTGGGCTCGCACAATGGTGGCATCGATCATCTGGTATTCGTTGTCGCTTTCATCAGACAGCTGCTCGAAAATTTGCTGCCAGACCCCTTTCTCAGCCCAGCGACTAAAGCGGGTGTGAACGACTCGGAAGTCATCGAAGCGCTCCGGCAGGTCGCGCCAGGGGATGCCGGCTCGATACCGATAGAGCTCTGCATCGACGAACAAGCGATTGTTCTTAGCGGTTCCACCGACATCGCCTGGTTTGCCGGGTAGCATATCTTTGATGCGCTGCCATTGGTCATCGCGAAGAGCATATCTGCGGGCCATATCTGAAGGTGTCTACTCTATTGGAGAACGCTTGCATGATAAGAACTTTATTCAGCTATGGCTTCCTCCTATTTGATGACACGCCCTAGGAAATCTGTATGAGTGTGTATAGATACTGTCATTGCACCCGTAACTACAGACACGACCCTTCTACCGACTGCGGCGGCCGGTTGCCGACCGCAATACCATAACTATCTATACATTCAAAAAGTGTATAAGGATGCTACTGGGAAACGAGATCGCGCCGGTGGGGGCTGCTGAGGTTTGACCGGCGGGCCGTGGCCGACCGCGAGCGGCTGAAGTGTAGCCACTAAATTCTGAGCACTGGCTACAGGTTTTCGATTGGGTGCGCCGGTGGGGGCAGAAGGGTGCGATCGCGCGTTTGCTGGGTCCTCTGGCAAAGTGCGATCGCGCGTTTGCTGAGGGCAACTGGCAAGCTCAGGCGTGATGATGATGCCGCCCCGCTCGCTGGCAGCTGGCTGTAGGCAAGAAAAAGCGCCCTAGAGATCTGAGGGCGCGCACTTTGAAGAGACTTGTAGATGCAGTTTGGCTACTGGTGGGACGAGGTTCGCAGCTGCGGTCGGTGCTCAGCGGGCAGTAACGGTCACTACGGTTTGCGCTTCAGCTTCATTGCGCGCAGCGTCAGCGGTCTCGCTGACAGCGACGGCGACCATCTCAGCTTGCTGCGCCTGGTTGCACTCAACGGTCACCCCTTCGCCGTGCTCAGCGACTTCAACACTGCACAGTACCGGTACATGAGCGCTGAAAGTAACGCCAGCAGACCCTGCGCGAGCTGCTTCAGCACCGACCATCAGGCTTGCGCAAGCAGCGCCGATAACGAGTAGGGATTGAGCGAACTGACGTGACATGTGGGTGACCTCTTAAGTATTGGGCGGTACGTTTGCGGAAAAGCTATCTAAGTATCTCCGTTGCCCTTTCATGTATAAATAATGACATTATTACTACGTGAGCGTCAACCCCAGTTCAGTAATTTGGGTGAGGCTACGGATTCCGTATACCGAGGCTTTCAGCTTCGGAAAGCACTGAGAAGCCGCCCCGTGATTAGACAAAGCAAGGGCTTGAGCTATGCCCCGCTACCGCTGGGATCCCCTAGTCCATAGCAGGCTGCTGTGTGGTGGGAGTAGCCATCACAAAACCCCACAAAAATTTTTTGCCTTCCCCAACCGCCCCGCAGATTTAGTCCGTAATTACGAACATTGCCCCTCAGCGACATCCCCACCGCTCACCAGCGATCGCCCCAAAAAACAGCGGTACCGCTAGAAGTACCGCTGAAGAGGTTGATATAAATGCGTTTCAACTCTCCGGTACCTCTGGTACCTCTAAAAAACCTGTTTGTCTATGAGTACCCGTAAGTAAGCTAGTAGGGTGACAGTTGAGAGGTAACTGTCACCCTACTAGCCTGTTCATGGGAGTTTTTTGCTTTTACTCTTTTCTAGAAGTACCTAACGCCTAAAACCCTCGCTATCACTGCGTTTGACTCGGTACTTCTGCGATACTTCTGGTTTTTTGATCTTTCTCTGAAACCCTTGCTGTCAATGCGTTTGCCCCGGTACTTCTAGCCAGAGGTACCGCTTTTCGCCAGGGGTACCCAGAGGTACCGCTGTAAGCCCTTGGCTTCCCAGGGACTACCCCCTGTAGGTATAGAGAGCGAAGCGAGTAGCAGGCCTGAGTGCCTGACAGAAGTACCTGAAAACCAAGAAAAGTCAGGTTCAGAAGAAACGGGCAGAGCCGATATGCAAAGCTGGAGTTACAACACAACAGCCAAAACTGCATGTCAAGCTCGCCCCAACT
>JAAHIA010000434.1 GCA_010671975.1 Leptolyngbya sp. SIO4C1
TGTCAAGGTTCTCGACCTTGACAACTGATGTCTGATAAGGGTGAAAGTCCCTTCCTCCCGGTAGTGGAGTGACAGCATAGCCCCCAGGTTCGCGACTGGCCATCAACGCCTGAAGCGGGGCTAAACGGCAGTAACCAAAAGCCTTTCTTTGGAATCCTGCCTAGCAAGTTGTATACGGATACGCGAGGAATCCACGTGATAAGGGTCGTAAGGTGTGAGCGGTGAAAAGAAGGCTGAGACACCGCAGCCAAAAGGCAAGGATACTGAGGCTGGCATCTTCAAATGTGACCAGTAACTACCCTCAATAAACCCGGTCCAGAGTGGGGTCCTAAGTACAGCAACCATCAGACATCGGAACGTGGGAACCCCAGACTTCTCTCTAGGGAAGGTCGAACCCTAGAGTAGGCGCCAGCCGGATGAAGTGTGGGATTGGGATTGTGTAAGAAGCAAACGCTTGGGGTAATGCCCAAGATAAGCCGACGTACACACTGCAACCTGGATGTAGACAACCCTAGTAGAGTGAACAAGTCATGAGTCCGTCTTTCGAGGCGAGATATGAATGGAATCAACTGCCCTGGAAGAAGATCCAGGTCAAAGTATTCAAGCTCCAACGGCGGATCTACAGAGCCAGCCATCGGGGAAACGTCAAGTTAGTTCACGGACTTCAACGTCTGCTGCTCAAGTCCTGGTACGGGCGTCTGTTAGCAGTACGGCGGGTAACTCAGGACAACCGGGGCAAGAAGACGGCGGGCATAGATGGCATCAAAAGCCTCAAACCGGCCCAGCGCCTTCAGTTGGCTCAGCAGCTGAGTCAATACAGCAAACCTCAACCCTTGCGGCGGATATGGATTCCAAAGCCAGGGAAACAGGAAAAGCGCCCACTGTCGATACCTGTCATGCATGACAGAGCGGCCCAGGCCCTGGTCAAGCTAGCACTTGAGCCTGAATGGGAAGCTAAGCTAGAGCCCAATGTCTATGGGTTTAGACCAGGACGCTCTTGTCACGATGCGATTCAAGCCATCTTCAGTATCATCAAACAACGCCCCAAATACGTGTTGGAAGGTGACATTGCAGGTTGCTTCAATAACATCTCTCACTCGGCCCTATTGGAGAAAACCCAAGCCCCGACGTTCATCCTCCGACAGCTTAGAGGATGGCTCAAATGTGGCGTATTGGACGATGGCTTTCAGGCGACGGAGCGAGGCACACCCCAAGGTGGGGTCGTCTCGCCCTTGCTAGCCTTGATTGCCCTTCACGGACTGGAAACTCACCTCAAGTTATTAGGCACCCAGAAGCACCCAATATATGCGGTCTTCTATGCCGATGATTTTGTCGTGTTTACCACTCAAGCGTCTGATATCCCACGAGTTAAAACGGCGGTGAGCCAGTGGCTTCAAAGGATTGGATTAGCGCTGCATCCCCAAAAGACAAAAGTCAGTCATACGCTCTATGAGCCCGCTGGCCTCGACTTTCTGGGGTTCTCAGTCAGGCAATATCCAGTTGGGAAATATACTTCTCGTCGAGGTTACAAGACCCTGATTAAGCCCAGTAAAGACAGCGAAAAACGGCATCAATTGAGGCTGAAGCAAATTGTGAACAGTCATCTTGCAGCGACCCAAGAGCAGCTCATTCACTGCCTGAATCCAGTGATTATAGGCTGGTGTCAATACTACTCTAGGGTGGTGAGCAAGGCGGCCTTTGCCTCGCTTTCAGCCCAGTTGTTTGCTCAGCTGATGCGATGGGCTAAACGTAGACATCCGACTTTGAGCACTCACCGAATAGTATCGCGCTATTGGTTGGTGAGACAGGGCAGAGGATGGGTGTTTCAGGCAAAAGACGGACAGCCCCTGTATCGTCACGATGCCACACCTATCCGCAGGCATGTCAAGGTCAAAGGGCGACGCTCCCCCTATGATGGAGATTGGCTATACTGGAGCACCAGAGGTCGGTGCTATCCGAACCTTGCTCCGCTCAAAGCCTTCCTCCTGAAGCAACAGCAGGGAAAATGTCACCATTGTGGACTCAACTTCATGCTAGGAGACCTGCTTGAAACCCATCACCTGGATGGCAATCACAGCAATCAGCGTCGGAAGAACCTGGCGGTGATGCATCGGCACTGTCATGACTTGGCACATGCGTCACGACGTTCTCAATGACAGGGTATTCCTGACACGGAACCAGGTTGGAGAGGAGCCGGATGCTTTGAAAGCGGCAAGTCCGGTTCTGAAGCCGAGCAGGTGGGGTGACCCGCCTGCTTAGGTAACCAATAACTCTACCTAGCTGAGCGATACCTAGCTGACGCGAATCAAACATCTAGGTTTACGCTAACTTTCGCTGCATACAAAGGTAGTTAGTGCAGTTAGAGGGATATCATTCAGCGCCGCTTGCTCAAGCAGCCTCTCTAATGTCTGCTGATAGTTTGCATTACTAGTGTCTGATTGATACAAATTAAACGCTAGCTCAATTGCTTCATGCCAAATACCCTCAGCAGCATGTTGCCTAATCAGCTCAAGCGGCGTCTCTGGCAACAGCGCAGCACTATTTTCTACGGCCCGCTGAATGGTGCCTGATACCGACACAGAGGCCGATGGGCGGGTGGGATCGCAGTAAATTGAGAAGGTCCAGCTGTAACTTTTCCCAGGAGATAGCTCAGCCTGACTAGGTGCCATGGGAATGGCTAAAATACCCGCCGCTGCATCCATAGAGAACTGTTTGCGAAATACATAGCTATCATCGCTATCTTGAATTACAAATTCGAGGGAAACTGCTTGAGTCAAATCTGCTGGAATCGCGAAGAAAAAGCTGGGGGTAGCACTGGCCGTTTGGCTCCACACCACACCGTCTACCTCAGGAACTAAAGCTGTTAGCGTTTGGTAAGCCAGACAGTCGCCTCGGGTAGCCCCACCGCGCTGTCGTCCGGCGGGTGCTCCTTGGTCAGGGGGGGACGGCAGAAATAGCACATTTGCCCGAGCCAGCGGTGTCATCATTAACCAAGTCAGAGCAATGATCTTGAGCAACCATCCAATGCGTTTTTGATTGACCCTATTGATTAGAGTTTTCATGACTGCAATCTCCTGAGACTATGGAACAATACAGCAGGCTAATTTATCCAGTATGTTCCGACTGAGTAGATAGCCTTGTTAAAAGTTTTGTAGATAGGGTGCCACCGCTTAAAGCTAGCAGAGCTGGCACCAGCGGCAGCCAACCGCCTATCAAAAAAGTCGCCCAGGCCCCTCCCACCAGTCCTCCTACGGCTAACAAATAGGCGATTCCCAAGCGGGTAGATTGCCACTGCCAGGCCAGCAGGCTCCCCATAATCGCAACCATAGCCACGCAGCTAGCTTCAGCCCACTGAGGCCAAACCCAAATTAGCGATCGCGCTTCTAGTACAGCGCTGATCAGCTGACTGATCATCTGAGCTTGCAAAAACACGCCGGGGGTTCTGTCTTGAGCTTGAACCCCGTAGGGCGTAGACCAGTAGTCACCGCTGGTTCCGACGACGCCAATCAGGACAATCCGATCGCGAATACTGGCTGGATTAACCTCGCCATTTAATAGCTGCTGTAAAGGAACCTTAGCAACCAGCTGATCGGGGCTAGGCTGAGCACGATAGTTCAGTAAAAGTTGATTGCCCCGACTATCGAAACGCTGTAGCCCTCCAGTGCGGCCGTCTAGTCTAGGAAAAATGGTATCGCCCAGCTGCAGACTGCCCTGGGGAGTAAAGCTAGGTTGAATATTGTCACCCTGCAGATAGTGAATGGCAATGAGCGCTGCAAACCCGTACATGGCGGTGCAGGGCGACACAGGATCTGGGGTGAGCGTGAGCAACTGCCGTCGTAAGACACCATCTATTTCTTCAATAAAGTCACTAAAGCCCACCTGAGTGACAGTCATTTCCGGTGCTGGCCCGATGCCTCTCGTATCGGCAGCGGGATCCCGACTTTTACAGACACCGATAATGTTGGGTTGGGTTAAAGTCTCAGCTAAATCGGGCGTACTGGCTGGAAAATCACGGTATAGATCTATACCA
>JAAHIA010000435.1 GCA_010671975.1 Leptolyngbya sp. SIO4C1
TTGCAGGAAGCTCGCATTGCTGCAGACTGCTTTCAGCCAGGGAATCACTGCTTTTCTGACGGGCATCCCAAGCTTCGAGGCGAACCTCTTGCAGATTGAAGGTTTTCTCAACTTCCTGCGCTTGAGCGACTGGGGCAATGATACCGACAGCAGCCAGCAGAGACAGACTAGATAAAACAAAGCGTTGCATAGTGATTACTCCTAAGGTGATTCCAAGTGTGAGTCGAACTCGATTGATAACTAGAATGAGAGTCTTGGCTGAGGCAGCCCTAATAGCAGTCTGAGGCGTTCTCAAAAAACAGCTGATAATTGGCTGAGAATAAGTTGCTCAGACTGCTTGCACGCGCTACAGCGAGCTGTCACGCTGATCGAGCAGGTAGATGCGTGCCTCTTGAATGCTGACGCTACCGTCGTTGTTAAGATCGGCTGCGGCATCGACTGCGATCGCACCTGCGGCCGGCACAGCGGCTGCTGTTGTCATCAGCACTGCCAAACTAGAAAAAATTAAACGTGCCATGATTGTGTCTCCATGTGTTGTCTTGCGAGAAAGCTAAGAAGCGTCTCTTGCTTTTCATAGTTTCTAAAGTAGAAAAACAACGAGAAGAAATCGGGAAGAGAGCGGGCAACATCGAGAAATTACCGAAAGATTGCTGACAGAAGGTGCTAGCGGTGTCTCTCTAGGCAGAGTAAATCCCCTGCAGTTCGATAGAGGCAACTGCAGCCAATAGGAGCCTAAGATAGCAGCGACGCTGACACAGGTTTACTATGGCTTCTCAAGCTCAATCTTCTTCGCAGGTTCAAGCGGTTCAGGCTGTTGGCATGACCGTCAGTAATATTGAGCAAGCCACTCAGTTCTACACAGGCGCGTTTACCTTTGAGAAAGTGTCAGACATCACCGTCAGCGGTGAAGCGTATGACTATCTGCTAGGGGTGTTTGGCTCGCAGCTGCGCATCGTCACGCTGAAGCTGGGGCAAGAGACCCTGCGACTGATGGAATACATCAGCCCCAAAGGGCGACCTGCGCCAGTTGATTCGCAGAGTCACGATCTGTGGTTTCAGCATTTTGCCATCATCGTCAGCGACCTCGATCGGGCCTATGACCGGCTCAAGCAGTTTTCCTTTACGCCAATTTCGACCGCGCTGCAGACGATTCCGGAATCGAATGAAGCCTCAGCCGGCATTCGTGCCTACAAGTTCAAAGACGCCGATGGTCACAATTTAGAAATTCTGCAGTTCCCACCGGATAAGGGCGCAGATCGCTGGCATCAGTCTACCGATAATTTATTTTTGGGTATTGATCACTCTGCCATTTCAGTCAGCAGCACGCAGCAAAGCCTGACTTTCTATCGCGATTTGCTGGGGCTCAGCGTCGGCGGCGGCAGCCTGAACACAGGAAAAACGCAGGAGTATTTAGATAATCTGTTTGCTGCCAAAGTACAGGTGACCTCGCTCGAGCCAGCCCAAGGCGGACTGGGTGTTGAGCTGCTCGACTACCTAACCCCACCCGGCGGACGCCCCATGCCGGTCGATCAGCGCAGCAACGACCTGACGCATGTGCAGCTAGAGCTGGTGGTCAACGATTTAGCAGCAGCGGTTGAAGCGCTCAGTCAGCAGGCCGTGCAGTTTGTATCGCCACGCGTGATTGAGCTAACCGATGCGCAAGCCCCCTTTCGCAAAGGAGCTCTAATTCGCGATCCAGACGGGCACAGCTTACTGCTAGTTGAGAACCGCTAGCTGCCGTTGATCGCCTTCAGCACCTGACAAAACGCTGCGAGATCTGAGCGCAGACGCTGATGAATCTCAGGCAGAGCCGTGGCTAATGCTTCTACCCGCTATCGCCCGTTGCTTCTACTTTTTCTAACAGCGCAGCCGTTTGCAAAACCAGCTGCTTGAGCTCGTGTAGCTCGTGTTCAATCTGACCAACTAAGACGGCATAGCGACTCATAGGTCGATTCCCTGCTGCTCAATGACCGCCTTCAGTCTGGATCGAGCATATTTCATCTGCACTAAGTCAACTGAAAATTCAGAAAGATCGAGCAGACAGGTCACGGCTTCTAGATAGCGCTCATCGGGTAGACCGTCTACGGCTAGGTCGATATCAGAGTCTAGATGCAGCCGCCTATATTCAGCAGCGATCCAAATAGCCTAACTCGGGATCAGAGTCTAGATGCAGCCGCCTACATTCAGCAGCGATCCAAATAGCCTAACTCGGGTCGCGCCAAATTCCCGTCTCAAAAGGTCGGCAGCCTGCCGAGCAACCTGCTGCCCCTGCCGCTGTCGGGCTGCCTGCTGCTGAACTCGCTGCGCCTGCCGTCGCTGAGCAGTCGCTCGATACTGAGCAAGCTGAGCGGCAGTGACGCGAGCGCTGGGTGAGGCTGGGTCCAAGGGGCTGCTGAACGCTGTCTAACAACATAATCTATCGTAGCAGTGACGCGAGCGCTGGGTGAGGCTGGGTCCAAGGGGCTGCTGAACGCTGTCTAACAACATAATCTATCGTAGAGGATGTCTCGAAGCTAAGGGCAATCCGCTCTGTGTTTGGATCAGCTGCTAACTGTAAACTTGTATTAAGTATTCTCATTCAGGTTTACGCTGCTATGATTTCTCGTTTTCAAGCTGCCGTGGGTCGACGCGCGATCGCACTTAGCCTCATCTGCCTCACGTTCTTTGGCTGGCAGGCTCCGGCCCGGGCGCTGGGCGGTCCGCAGGTGCCAATTGGTGAACCGGCTCCTGAGTTTACGCTACCGACCAACAGCGGCGATGGTGATGTCTCGCTATCTGACTATCGCGGTCAGTGGGTGGTGCTCTACTTCTATCCCAAAGACTTTACGCCTGGCTGCACGCTAGAGGCGCAGCGTTTTCAGCGCGACCTGCCCGAGTATATCGAGCGCAGCACCCAGGTTTTGGGCGTCAGTGCCGATGACGTGGATGTCCATGCCGAGTTTTGCGATTCTGAAGGTCTGCGCTTCCCGCTGCTAGCCGACACCGATGGCGCAGTCAGCAAAGCCTACGGCTCTTGGATGTCGCCGATGTCGCTGCGACATACCTACCTGATTGACCCAGATGGCATCATGCGCGAGCGGTTTCTCGGCGTGCGCCCGGTCATTCACAGCCAAGAGGTGCTAGCGCGGCTAGACGAACTGCAGGCTTAGAAAATTTTGAATTTAAGTTTTGAAGATTGGATTAACCGCATTCAAAACTAAACTTTAGGCATCTTCCGCTTCGCCATCATCTGGCACAGCTTTTGGCTGCGGGTCGGTCTGTCGCTCAGAGCGGCGGGCCGACTGGCCGTTAGTGCTGCTATCGTCTTCGGATTGATCTGAGTGAGGGCGCTTTAGCTCGCCCTGCAGGCTGACCTGCATGCCTTCATCGGTGCGCAGCCAAATTTCTCGCTGCGGAAACGGAATCGTATTGTCGTAGTCTTGCAGCGCTATTTTGAAGCGGCGACGATATTCTCGCGACACGTCCCACTGCTTCATCGGCTGGGTCTTAATCCAAACGCGAATCGTCACAGCGCTGTCGCCAAATTCTTCTACGCCTAGAATATTGGGGTCTTCTAGAATCAGCTCGCCCCAGTTAGGATCTTGCTGCAGCTCATTGCCAATTTGGCGTGTCAGCTGCAGCATATCGTCAATGTTGGCGTGGTAGTGAACTGGAATCATCAAATCGCAGCGCGACCAGTGCAGCGAGTAGTTAGCCACGCGGGTAATGTCGCTGGTCGGAATGGAGATCAGCCGTCCGCCCGTATCGCGCAGCTGAGTAATTCGCAGATTCATATTCTCAACCAGACCAGCATCACCATCGATTTCTACCACATCACCGATGGCGTATTGGTCTTCTAGCAAAATAAAGAAGCCGGTCACTGCCCCCTTAAGCAGACTCTGTGTTGCCAGCGACAGCGCCAGGCCAATTAGCCCAAAGCTAGCAAGCACAATCCCCAAATTGACACCAAACAGCGCTAGCGCAATCATCGTTCCTATGCCAATCCAAACAAAGTTGGCAATATTTTTAATCACGCTAGCGATGG
>JAAHIA010000436.1 GCA_010671975.1 Leptolyngbya sp. SIO4C1
TTGAGGATCTTATGCCTATTGCTGTGGCGGGAATACAGGAATAGCTTTCAGTGAGTGCAGTGAGCCCATCAAGACTTATTGTTGAAGCATCTCCTTTGATATCGTTTTTGAAGATAAACCGCTTTGATCTTCTCACAGTCTTCGAAATGGAACTTGTCTGTACGGATGTAGTTCGCACAGAGGTCATTCACCAGAAGCAGGAGTTACATCACATTTTTGCAATGGGACTCATGCGGGAGATACGCATTGAGCGGCCAGAGCATTTACAGGATATTGAAACCCTCTACAGTCGGGGGCTGGGACGTGGTGAGAGCAGCTCTATAGTCCTTGCTAAGGATACCAGCTGTCTGCTCCTCATGGATGATATAAAAGCGAGAAAGATCGCTGCGAATCAGGGAATAGCGCTTACCTCCACTGCCGAAGTAGTTGTTAAGAATATTCAGTGTTGTACTCTCTCACTTCGGGATGCTGATGAGTTTATCCTATTTTGGAAATCAATTGGAGAGTTCCCCGTAAAGGTGAAGTCCTTTAGGGAGTTGCTCTAAATAAACCGTTCCACGTTTTCACTGGCTATTGTCCGATGAGCTCAAAGATCAACCAGATCCAACTTTGTGCTAGTAGGCTCTGATTTTCCAGACTCAATCCTGATTTGTATCCACTCTCTGCCAAAGCGCATGTCAACCATCCCAGTGGAATTAAGCGTAATGGCTGTGATGGCAAAAGCCGTGACTGAGAGTATAGCAGTTAAGACAATTTGGTTAAACGGGGGCACTTTCATGGCAACTAAGTAATTTCACTGTCATCCTAAGCTTAGAGGTCTTTCAAGCCCTGAGGCATCCGAGCAAACGCGGTGAAATCTTACTATATCAACTGTTCTCTGGTCATCGTAGCAATTGAGATCGCAAACAAGGCAGTGATCGTCATCTGTATGATTAGGGCCACAAACAATACCATCGTGCGCTTCTAGATTTTTCAGAACTCTTTTAGAAAATCATCTCACTGACTTACATATCCATCATTAAGAGGCCGCTCTTCTCGCTTCACTAAATCCTTCTGATTAGCACTCAGACTGAAACGGTTATCAAGCGCCCCTGTCTCCGCAGACCGATGATCAAACTGTGCCTGCACTTCAGTTCGATGCTTCTTTCGTTCTTCGCGCTGCTGCCGCCTCTTTTCATGTGGGGCTACTTCATTGATTTTATCCTGGGTAGCATTAGCCACCTCATCAGATGCACTCAAAGTCGTAAAGCACCGATTACGCTTATCACCGTTGACTTCCACTGCTTTACGGGACTGAAGAACCCCGTCTTTGATACCCTTCATATCGTCATAGGTCATGCCTCTACCCAGAGACGAGTCAGCAATAGCCCTATCAAGTTCGTGCTCCTTAAAAACCGAGTTCCGACGAGTACATTTCTCAAGAGCAGAATCTATCACAAGTTTCTGGCTTTGCTGACGCTCAACCTCAGATTGCTCTACCTTCCTTTGCTGTAGCTCCCGAATAGACTCAGCTGTTACCCCAAATGCGTCCGCTTTTTCCTGCCAGCGGGTTCTAAGCTCCTCCTCGTTCACCTTCCCTTTCACAGGGCGCGTTATCAGAGCAGCTCGCTCGCGGTTTTCTGGGGTATCATCAAGCCCACGATCTTTAAGGTGCGCTGTAACCTGGCTGCTTCTGGTAGAAAACGCTTTAGTCGCCTCTTCGGGGATACCTTCTACCTCAAAAAACCCCTTTTCATCCCGTGAGGTCGTAAATCCAAGACGCTCTACCTCTGTGGCAAGGCGCATCCGGTACACGGCCCCTGCCGCCATCTTGCGATCGTAGAGATGCTGAGAATCAAGGGAGCCAGTTGAGCCGTCGTCTCGGGTTCCAATATTCAAATTCAAGGTATGGGTATGGAGCTGCGGGTCGCCCTCACGTGAGGTGCCGTGCTGAAAGGCAGCGGTAACAAGCCCTACTTTTTCCTGGGTCGCGCCCCCTTTGCCTCTTCGAGTATACGCGGCATTCTCTTCAAGGTACTGATTTGCATCAAGCACCGCTCGGTGCTGCGCAGCTTCTAGCTCAGGCTTTAGATCATCATCTGCCACAGCCCAGGCAAGCGAAACTGATTTGGGTGCTGAATACGTTATGTCATCACCCTTTTTGCGATCGCTACTTCCTGCATTCTGCACAAGTTTCCTTTCACCATCAGGGGAATACCCATCCCAGAGGTTCCCCATCTCGGTTTCCTTTACCTCCCCTTTGAGTCCAAGGGTTTTAGCACCAGAGCCAATCCAGAGCCCAGGTTTTTCCAGGTCGCCATGATAGTAGCTCTTCATAAGATAGTTTTGATTATTCGCTACACTGATTGATGCGATCATCGGTCAATCTCCTTTTTAGGTCGCTACGAGGTTGTTTTGAAATCTGCTTACTGTTCTCCCTCGGGTTGCATGACGGGGTAGAAAATAACGATATCCCTTGGTTTACAGGGCTTTTGCTCTAGGTGGTTATCCATTCCTTTTAGAGCCTGTCGAGGTTGCATAGTGGTTGCAGGAGGGTCTACTCATGGATACCAAACCGTTCCCTTACCCATTCGCGGGCTTGGTCGTCAGAGACTTTTTCAACTTGGTTTGAAAGAATGACAGCCAGGGTGTCGATGAGCCCTACTTGCATGAAATCAAGCCGCTTTAGGGCTACAGAATAGGCATTTCGTAAAGCTTCTAGCTCATCGGCCATATCCTGTAGGCTCTGCTCCATATCGGCAAGAGTCATCCGTTCAATGACGATATCCCGCGCCATTCTGTGGGAGCTAATATCTGAGTCTCTTGCTTGGTAATAGAGCTGCTTGGCTTCATCGGGTTGAAGTCTAAATGTGATTTTTCTGGGTATCATGTCGGCAGTTAAAATGAAGGACTGAAAGGCGTTTTGGGCTTTTTTAACGCTTAAATAGGAACGCATTGTCGGCAGGGTAAAACCCTTGCCAGATAAGTCTTTAGGGCACGCACCGCCCAAGGTGCATTAGGTGTGATTAAATTTCCGATTTAAGTATTTGAAAACAAAACAGCTCTGTCAATGTCAGAGAAAATCATATCTGGGGCAACGCCCCCAAAACTTTGGGAGAGTTAGTCACACTGTGAGTAACAGGACGGGCCGCCTACACGAGCCCAGGTTAGTCACATTGTGAGTAACTTGACACCTTTATCTATGACAAAGACAACCCCCTACCCTCTCTGCCATCCTGAAAGCATCATCTTTAAAGGATGCACCCGCAGGGTTCCCCCCCTGCACATCCGTCCACTCATCTGCCCTCAGCCGAGGCCAGCCTTTAGCCATGTCAAACTTATACAAAGTGAATTGGGAAAATAAGCGCGATCCAGAACTCCTTAAAGAACATAACTCTCCGTTTGAAAATCTTATTAAAATGTCAACAGCAGATCCAAGAATCAAAAAGGAAATTCAGAATGGTTTAGTTACCTATCAGGTTAACAATGGCAGATTCCTTGCCGAGAATCAGCAAAAAATACCTTTATACGAAAATGTCAGAGAAAAGTCTCTTAAAAATCACCCCAATATTTCAGCTTTTGGCTCTAAAGGCTCTGAAGGGACTGTCAAGGTAATACTTGATAAATCTTCACGTACATCCTTAGAAGGATTATCAAAGCAGAAAAAACATACACCTGAATTTAACACTATGCCCACAGTCGATAGAGAAAAGGTTCAACTAAAGCTATCAAAGAAACGTAATCTGAGTCGAGACAGATAATACTCGCTACTGAGTAACCTCACGTACATCCTCTTCTGGCATTAGGAGTAGTAGTTCTTGGAGAAAAGATTTACTTGGAAATGCCTTAAGCGGTGACTCTTCCGGCTTAATAATGACTGAATGTATCTCTGCTGTGTGAGGCAGAACCAGCGTCATTTCGCCTTCAAGATGCGAGCGAATTATTTTTGGGCAGTAACTATAGGGATAACGCTCAGCAAAAACTGAACTACCAGGAAGATTCTGTGTTCTTTGTAGCTCAAGTGCATCAAACCCAGAA
>JAAHIA010000437.1 GCA_010671975.1 Leptolyngbya sp. SIO4C1
TTGGTGTTCTTCAGCGCTCAGATCACGAAGCGGATGTTTTTGGCGACGAGTCATGGCAAGAAACCATTGAAGGGACTGCATCTGATTTTAACCAATCCCACTACAGAAATGGCCATGTTCATGCCAAATGACCCACTAGTGGATATTATGCCCTAGCCGCCCTGATTTGCTATGCAAGACGGGGCGGCTAAGTGGTTTTGGATTCTGGTTTCCTCCACGCTGTGCCAGCTTTCGGCTATGGCACTGCAACCCATACCAGTACATTCAGGAGACCAGATTCCATGCTGCTCTATATCGCCTCGGGCATTGCCGTGCCCCCACGTTCAGCTGTGCTAACGCCCGCCGATCCACACTTCGAGACCATCCACCACAGCCTGCGCGGCTCGCCAGCGGGCGTCGAGCAAACCGTCAAACACCTACACAAGCTACGCTATGCCGATCCCAACGACTGGAGCCGACCCCAGCCCACCGGTCAAAGCGGCGAAGTCATCGTCATCCTCCACCGCCGCCTACGCCTATAAAGCACCACCCCCCATCTCCCCACCTCCCCATCCCCCCATCCCCCCCGTCGCATATCGTCATACGACATCCCGACCAGGACCGCTAATCCAAACCTGCTGCGTCTCATAAAACTCGCCCTTCTGCTCTAGCACAAAGCCGCCGAGCAGCGCTCCGAGCCACAGCTCAATCAGCGGGCGCTGACTCTGCTGCTGCAGATCGAGCAGCTTAAGTGGGTGAGGATGGGTGCTGAGCCAGTCGGTAATGAGCGCTATCCAGGCAGAGGCATTTTCATCATGGGCGACGGCCAGCGCCGCTGTCTGGGGCTCAGCCTCTAACTGCTCAACCAGCGCTAGCAGGTCTGCCTTATTCACCTCTGCCACAACAGAGTCACCTGCACTCGGCTTGCCAGGCTGCCGAATGTGGGTGATCGGCTTCACTAGCTCAGACACATCGACATGGTGACTCTGCCGCACCAGCTTCTGCAGCCAGGCGTCGTCTAAAATGGGGCCTTCAGTATTGTGCGCGTCCTGCCAGTCTTCCCAAAAGATTTCTGCCTTGGTCTGACAGAGCCCCGCTAGCTGTGCGATCACCAGCCCGCCCAGGCGCAGCTGCTCGCGCAGAGGCAGCTGGTCAAAGCCAGCTGCAAACTGAGACCACAGCGCCTGCAGGTCGGCATCTTCGGGCACCTGCTCCGCTGCGGCTAAAGCAGCCGATAGATCGAGCTCCAGCTGGCGGGCCTCACTCATCAGCCGCTTCCTGCTTGAGCGGACAGTCGGCAATCGGGCATTCGACCGGCTCTAGGCGAATATCAGGCTCAAACTTGGTAATGCCAAATCGCTGGTTAAGCTGCTGCAGCGCTCGCTCTAGGTACCGCTGAATCTGCCGGTTGCGCATCCCAGAGCAGTGAATCGGCTCAATTTCTAACACCTTTTGGCTGTCCTGCCAGACTGACACCGCGATCGCATGCAGCGGCGCATCCTTACGTTTCTCTCGATAGAGATAGAGATAGGCCAGCGGCGCGGTCTCCACCTCAATGGAAATGGTTTCTACCGACGTCTGCTCGCGCGATCGCGCATAGTCCACCCGCCGCTTCTCATTAATATCGCGCCGCTTACGATAGTGCGATCGCCGCCGATGACAGCGGCGCTCATCCCAGCAGCCGTCTCCGTCAGGGCCGTGGGCGACCCGCGCCTGATCGGGCGATAGCTGCACACAGGCCAAGCATTTCTTGTCGATTTTTCGAGGCATAGCGCTAACTCAGCGGCTCTGAAAGCACAGCAGTCGAAAGCATTCTACCCTGCTTTGCCAGTCATTGTTTTGTAGCGTAATTTTTAGTGTAACTGCTGCTTTTCTCACATCATATTGAGTCGTATTTCGTCATGCGACATTCTAGCGAGCTATCAACAGTAGCCAAATCGTATTTCATCATGCGACATCCTCAATAAACTGCCAACACCAAACTCACATAAAGCATCTCCCCATCTCCCCATCTCCCCATCTCCCCATCCCGTCGTATACCAAAATACGATCCGCTTGACATTAATCCGAAAGGTCGTATATTAAAATTCGACAAGCGCAGCAAGTCTATGTCGCAACAAATTGTTTTAGGTATTTTGGCGAACGCAGGCGGTGTGGGTAAGACGACACTGGCCGTGCATCTAGCCTATGAGCTGGGCCGAAAAGGGCTTTCAGCAGCGCTGATTGATCTCGATCCGCAGCGAGCGCTAGACGTGTTTTGCGGGCTGGCGGCCGCTGATTATGAGCATTCGGTGGTGAGGGTGCTGTCGAAGGGCGATCAGGGAGACTGGCCGCTGACGCCGCTGTGGGATAGTCAGATTGAGGTCTGTCAGGGGCATCCGGCAATGTCGCAGCTGGCGGATGAGCTGGTAATTCGGCGGCGAGGAGAATATGCGCTGGCAGACCGGTTAAGGGCGGTGCCGCTGCCGCATGACGTGGTGATTTTGGACTGTCCAGCAACGCTGGGCAAGATCTGTGAGAATGCGGTAGCGGCTAGCTCGCATATTTTGGTGCCAATTCAGCTAGAGATGAAATCGGTGTCGGGCGTGGCCGACCTTGTGCAATGGCTGCTCGGCATTATTGAGGATTTGCAGCTAGAGCCATCGCCACCAATTTTAGGGCTGGTGCCAAGTCTGTATGACAAGCGGCGAGGCATCCACCGGCAGTATTTGCAGCAGCTGCCAGAGGTGGCCGAGCAGCTGCAGATTACTCTATACCCAGAAATTCGCGACTCAGCCGAATTCAAGAACGCCAGTGCGCTGGGGCTGCCGCTACAGAAATATCGGCCTGCCCATCCAGCCTGTCAGGATTTTCGCGTTTTGGCTGAGGACGTGGCTAACCTTACCGTTTCGAGGAGTTCGTAAATGGCTAAACTTCCCAGCATTGCCAAACGCTTTGACAGCGCCGTGAAAGCCAGCGACCATGCGCGTCAAATTGCTGACTTGCAGACAGAAATTGAGCGGCTGCGCCACGCCCAGTCGCCCGAGCTAGAGGCGCAGCTCAGCGTTTTGCGTGAACAGCTCAAAGCACAGTCAGGCGAGCAGGACATTGCGATCGCGCTGATTGACCCCAACCCTTACCAGCCGCGACAGACAATTACGCCAGAAAGCGTGCATACGCTGGCAAAAACGCTAGCCAAAGACGGTCAAATTACGCCGGTGATTGTGATTCCGCAAGGGGAGCGCTATTTGCTCTGGGACGGACAGCGTCGCTGGGAAGCCTCTCAGCAGCTAGGCTGGGAGACAATTCGAGCGGTGACCGCGCCGATGCCGTCTGACCTGCACCGCAAGGCGCTGCTGACCTTTGTGCACCACGAAGACCTCAACCCGCTCGATAAGGCAGAAGCGATTGTTAAAGAAGTTTCCTCGGCTACGGACTTAGACGAAGAAACTATCCCGGTTATCCTATCGACGGTGCTGCGCCGACTAGAGCGCCAAAAGCAGGTGCAGCAGCTGAATACTATAGTTAGCGCTGATGCTGATGAGCAGCAGGGTCACCTGCATCAGCTCGGCGTTAGCCCTAGCGAAGCCGGCGTTTTACTAGCCTTGACTGAGCTGGCCCTGTATCCACCCTCGGTGCGATCTAACCTGATGCCGATGCTGTCGCTGCCGCTAGATTTGAAAACAGCCATTCGCGATCGCGGCCTAAAGGGTGCCCATGCGCTTGCCCTTGCCAGTCTATCCGCGAAGAATCTAAAAGTCGCCGAGCGTAAAGCCACCAAAGAGCGACTAGAAGCAACCGAACAGGTGCTCACTCAAAAGCTAACGGTGGCCCAAACCCGCGAGCTAGTGCGTCAAATCAAAGCCAAGTTCGTCACCGCCGAAGCCCCAGCCTCAAAAACCGTCAATACAGCCGTCAAGCGCCTCAAAAAGCTCACACCTAGCACCTTAGAAACCACCAGCCGCGAGCAGCTAGAGTCACTGCACCGAGCCCTAAAGACCAAGCTAGCCGAAGTCGAAGCCCTGCTCAGTTAAACTTACACTAAACTTACACTACT
>JAAHIA010000438.1 GCA_010671975.1 Leptolyngbya sp. SIO4C1
GGGCGGCATTGCTCACGATTTAAACAATATTTTGACGCCCGTGCTGGGGGTTGCCAATCTGCTGCCGATGCACATTCGCAAGGACAATAGACAGGCGTTGCACCTGCTGAGAATGCTGCAATCAAGCGCTCAGCGAGGCATCGATTTGGTCAATCAGGTGCTCGCCTTCTCACAGGGCATTGAGGGTGAACCGGGAACGCTGCAGGTCCGGCATATTATCGTCGAGGTCCTGCAGATTGCCCAGCAGGCATTTCCCAAATCAATCAGTCTGAACAAGCGGCTTGAGCCGGATCTCTGGACGGTGTGGGGAGACGCGACCCAGCTGCATCAGGTGCTAATGAACCTCTGCGTCAATGCCAGAGATGCCATGCCCCACGGTGGAACGTTGACCATCACTGCCCAAAACTTTCAGGTCGACGATAGCTATGCTCGCATGAACTTAGCGGCCAACGTGGGGCCGTATTTAAGAATTGCCGTAGAAGATACAGGAACTGGTATTTCCCCAGACCTGCTTGACCAGATTTTTGATCCCTTCTTTACCACCAAAGCGCCGGGGCAGGGTACCGGTTTAGGCTTGGCAACTACGATGGGGATTGTCAAAAGTCATAACGGGTTTTTAAAGGTAGAGAGTGAGGTTGGGCACGGCACTCAATTTCAAATTTATTTGCCAGCGGCGGATACGCCCGAAGTGTTGCAAGTGGTTGAAAAAGATTTGCCACACGGGCAGGGGGAGCTGATCTTGGTGGTGGATGATGAAGCGTCTATCCGCGAGGTGACTCAAAAATCGCTAGAAGCGTATAGCTATCGAGTGCTAACAGCCTGCGACGGCATCGATGCGATCGCTACCTTTGCTGAGCATAAGCATGACATTGCAGCCGTTTTGATGGATCTAATGATGCCCACGATGGACGGGGCGACTGCGATTAGAGCTTTGCAGAAAATAGAGC
Source organism: Leptolyngbya sp. SIO4C1 (assembly GCA_010671975.1). GTDB lineage: Bacteria > Cyanobacteriota > Cyanobacteriia > Phormidesmidales > Phormidesmidaceae > SIO4C1. The sequence goes on from JAAHIA010000438.1 coordinate 948, forward strand.
CACAGATAAAAATCATTTCAACCAGCGGCTTGCCAATCGACAGCCGCGATTTCTCCGTTCCCCTCAGCACCAGCGTCAAGACGTTTTTACTCAAGCCATACACCGCAGAATCTTTATTACAGACTTTGCATCAGGTCCTGAGATCCTCAACGCTGGATTCAGACTCTGAGCTGCGATTGCAGCCGTAAGCGGCTGAATCCCTCAATCAGCGCGAAACGATAGCTGTCTATCTCACCGCCTGCAGCGGCCACAGCCGAACTGATGGACAGACGGTTATTACCACCTGAGAAAGATAACCATCTCTTAACGTTTCGTTACAATTATAATGTTCTGGAAATTAAGCTGTTATTTGAAGGCTTTTGCATTGCGCCACACACCTATCGCCTGATCTCCAGATTGAAAGCAGTTAGAGGAGACCTCTATGAACGGTAATTTGCGAGTGGGAAGCCTGTTTGGCATTCCCTTCTTTGTCAATGTGTCCTGGTTTCTGGTGTTAGCTCTGGTAACCCTTAACTTTGGTGGAGGGCTAGCGGCTCAGTTTCCCTCGCTTGGCGGTCAGGCATGGCTGTTAGGGCTGGTAGCAGGACTGTTGCTGTTTGCCTCTGTCCTGCTGCATGAGCTCGGGCATAGTTTCGCTGCTAAGCGGCAAGGCATTGGCGTCAACTCCATTACCCTTTTCTTGTTTGGTGGTTTAGCCAGTTTAGAGGGTGAATCTAAGACGCCTGCTGGCGCATTTTGGATTGCAGTGGCGGGTCCTTTGGTTAGTCTGGCACTGTTTGGGTTGCTAACAGTTTTTTCAGGCAGTGGCTTAATCGCCGGTCCGATCGCAGCCATTGTTGGGTTGCTAGCTTACATCAACTTGGTCCTAGCGACTTTCAACATGATTCCTGGTCTGCCGTTAGATGGCGGCAACGTACTGAAGGCCGCTGTTTGGAAGATTACTGGAAATCGCTATCAAGGTATTCGATGGGCAAGTCGAACCGGCCAACTGATTGGCTGGTCTGCCGTTACGCTGGGCGTGCTCTCTATCTTAGGGCTCTCTAACGTTGGCAGTTTCTGGACGCTGATCATCGGATGGTTTTTGTTGCAGAATGCGGGCCAGTCGGCTCAATCTGCGACCATTCAAGAGGCGCTCTCAGGCCTAACCGCAGCCGATGCCGTCTATGAAAATAGCCCAATTGTCAGCGAAAACAGCACGCTGCGCGAGCTAGCCGATGCGACTCTTACGTCAAGCAGCACCGACAAATGGCAGCGCTTTTTGGTCCAAGATGATCGCTCACAGCTGGTAGGGGCTATCCAACTAGACGCGCTCAAAACGATTCCGTCAAGTCAGTGGTCTGACCATCAGGTGCGTGATTTTGTGAAGCCGCTGACTCAAGACATTCAGGTGCAGTCCGATCAGCCTCTGCTCGATGCCATGGGGCAGCTAGAGAAGCAAGGCGTCCAAGCTTTAGCAGTAATTCGAGAAAATGGTACCTTGGTGGGCTTACTGGAAAAGGGCCAAATTATCAGCCTCCTGAGACAGAAAGCTCAGGCACAGCCCGCGTAAGGGCTTATTGCGATCGCACTTGCCACGCTGCAGTCAGGTGCGATCGCTCTCTGCAGAGGGAACTCATGGCTAAGCGATTCAGATAATCGAGCTTCAGCCATGTCTGGCGCATTAAGAAATCAGCTAACTGTAGCGGATATTACATAGCTGCCTAAGTGCTCGGCCTAAGGTCAGAATCGATGCTATCGAGAAACGCCGCATGAGCCAGAGTAAACTGCGATCGCAGCCGCCCCCGACGCCGCAGCAAAGCGCGATCGCTGCCTATTTTCAGTTTGACCGCTACCGAACCAATCTGCGCACAGAGATTGTGGCTGGGCTGACCAGCTTTATGACCACGGCCTACATTTTGGTGGTGCATCCGCTGATTATGTCAGATGCTGTGTTTTTAGCGGAGCCGGGCGACCTGTTTCGCGAGCTGGTGGTGGTCACCGGCATCGCCGCAGCGATCGGCAGCCTGGTGATGGGGCTCTATGCCAAATATCCGTTTATCCAAGCGCCAGGCATGGGCACAAACGCCTTTTTTACCTATTCGGTGGTGCTGGGGCTAGGGATTGACTGGCGGGTGGCGCTGGCGGCCGTGTTTATTGAAGGACTGATTTTTATCGGGCTGACCGTCACTGACATTCGCCGCCACCTGATCACAGCCGTGCCTACCTGCGTCAAAGCCGCGACGACCGTAGGGATTGGCCTGTTTTTAGCCTACATTGGCGTCGCTGGCGACCCAGCCGTGGGTGGCGCGGGGCTAATTGTCACCAGCGAGGCGACAAAAACCACATTTGGCAGCTTTCGCGAGCCGGCAACGCTGCTGGCAACCTTTGGGCTTTTGATTTCAGTGCTGTTCATCATTCGCCGGATTAAAGGAGCCCTGCTCTGGGGCATTGCCGGCACGGCGATTTTAGGCTGGCTGCTGGGTGTGTCGCCCGGGCCGTCTGGGCTGATTGCAGCGCCGCTGTTTCCGACGCATTTGTTTGGGCAAGCGCTGAGCGGGCTAGCAGGCATCAACGGCAGCAATGTCATCGATTTTCTGGCCATGCTGCTGGTATTTCTGTTCGTCGATATGTTTGACACGATTGGTACGCTGATGGGCGTGGGTACCCAGGCCGGCTACATCAATGAGCAGGGCGAGCTGCCTCGGGCCAATCAGGCGCTCTCAGCAGACGCGATCGCTACTACGGCAGGGGCGGTGCTGGGTACCTCAACCGTCACTACCTTTGCGGAATCAGCAGCCGGCGTGGCCGAGGGCGGGCGGACCGGCTTCACGGCAGTCGTGGCCGCCGGCATGTTTTTAGTGGCGCTGCTATTTGTCCCAATTTTTGAAGCAGTGCCAGCCTATGCTACGGCGCCAGCGCTAGTGCTGGTGGGCGTCTTGATGATGACCAGCGTTCGCAGCATTCAGTGGGACGACCTGAGCGAAGCAATCCCTGCGTTTGCCACAATTTTCTTTATTCCGTTTGGCTTTTCGATTGCTGAAGGGCTAGCCGCAGGCCTGATTCTGTATCCAT
>JAAHIA010000439.1 GCA_010671975.1 Leptolyngbya sp. SIO4C1
TACAATCAGGCCCTAGAGAGTCGAGCCAGCTAGCCTCAGACAGGCTTAGCTAGGCTACCTAGGCCAAGAGACATCAAGCAGATATGGCAAAACATTAAATTAAAGAGCATTCTCACCGTCTCAGCGAGAATGCTCCTTTTAGCTATTGCGAATTTATTCGCCCAGCGAGCCGTCTAGGGCGCTAGCGCATTGCCTCTGAGCAGACTGCCCACCGTTTTAGCCGTAATTTTTAGCTGCGTCAGCGGGTTAGCAGGCACAACGGTCTTGTAGAGGTAGCTATCGAAAGTGAGCTTCTGCACATCCATGTCAGAGCACATTTCGACAAAGGCTTCGCGCGTCGCATCGGAGCGATAGAATACGCGCTGCAGCAGATCTAGCACCAAATAGGTGGCACCGTACTGCTTATCCCAGCGCTTGAGATAGGTCTTGAGCTCCTTCTCAGTTAGCGCTCGCTGGCCGCTGTTGGAAAATTCCACAATGGTTTCAGCGCACAGGCGGGCAGACTTAGCGGCAAAGTAGATGCCCTCGCCAGAGGACTTAGTCACGGTGCCGGCAGCATCCCCCACTAGCGCTACCCGACCGACGACGCGACGCGGTCTGGGATGCTCAGGAATTGGATGCGCTTCTACCTTGATGATTTCGCCGCCCTCAAGCCGCTTGGCCGCCCGCGCCCGAATGCCAGCCTGCAGCCGCTTAATTTTCGCCTGATTGACGCGCATGGTGCCGGTGCCTACCGCCACATGGTCATATTTAGGGAAGACCCAGGCATAGAAGTCGGGTGAAACATCGTCACCGACATACATCTCAGCGAGATCTTCGTAATAGGCCATCTTGTCTTCGGGCAGACGAATGCGCTCTTGAAACGCGATCGCATAGTTATAGTCACCGGCATCAATCGCCCGCGCCACGCGAGAATTAGCCCCGTCTGCGCCAATCACCATGTCGGCTTTCAGCGTCTTAGCTTCGCCTTGGAGCGTGCCGTTGGCATGATCGGCGTAGTGAATAACGTATGGATCCGTCTCGTTTGACGGAATTTCTAGCCTATGGACGGTACCGTTGATCAGCTTTGCCCCCAGCTTAGCCGCGCGATCGCGCAGGAAGCCGTCTAGCACCTCGCGACGGCACATGCCGATGTACTCATCGTCCTTGAGCGTGCTGCCAATATTAACTTCAATATTCGAAGGCGAAATCATCTTCATCTTGCGCACGCGGCGATCGATGATTTCGGGAGGAAGATCAAACTCATCCACCATACAGAGCGGAATCGCACCGCCGCATGGTTTAGCATTGTCGAGCTTACGCTCAAATAGATAGGTTTCAATACCTGCTTTTGCCAATGTCTCAGCAGCCGAAGAGCCTGCTGGACCCGATCCAACAACCGCAACCCGAAGTGACAAGGGCTTTTCTCCAATTCACGCAAAACCTACAGGGAGAATCCTATCACGCAGGTTTAAGCGGTTGAGCCACAGCTCGCTGGATGTAACAGAAATGCAATAGTCATTTACATAAGTTGGAATAGTGAAGCGGGGAGGGGAGGGGGGAGGGGGGCGCGAAATACATAGAGTGCGAAATGCAGTGCGTTTGAACTATATTGCTGTTTAGCTCCTCCCCGCGCCCGCCTCATCCCCCCCTCGCCTCATCTCCCCTACCCGCCTCATCTCCCATGCCCATCAAACCCTCCCAAGTCCAGGCCATTCTGCACCAAAAGCGAGCAGATTTTACGCGGTTCAATCAGTCATCGCTGTCGCGACTGCAGGTTTATCAGCGGGCCTGGCAGGCGCTAGCCCAGCAGCCGTCAGACTCACTGCAGCAGTGGTTTCAGCGGCGGCCAATGAACGTGGGAGGACGTCTGATAGAAGCGTGGCCAGCCACTGAGAACGGCATTCGGCAGGCGCAGCTGCAGTGGCGCAATCGAGAGCACAGCCTAGACTGGGTGCGATCGCAGCTGACGGGCATCACGACGTTTGCCGTCGATGGTTCACAGATTTTTCCGAGTAAGGATATCTCCATCCCGGTAGCACTGGTGCAGGTAGGCTGGTTTGAGAATCCGCATTCAGAGACGGGGCGCTATTTTAAGGACATCGACCTAGACGTGATGACGCCGGCAGATTTTCAAGATGAGGGCATATCGCGCGAGCGCCTGGTGCAGGCCCGTCGCTTTTGTATGGAAACGCAGCGGCTGATTCGCTACATGCAGCAAGTCAAGCAGCCCGAACGCTGCCTGGCGTTTTTTGACGGGGCGCTGGTAGCCAGCTTTGCCGATACCTACGAAGCGGCCATTCGCGAGGTCTATCTCAAGGCGCTGCTGCAGCTGCTCGATGCCAGCGAGCAGTATCGGGTACCGCTGGTCGGCTATATCGACACGAGCGAAGCGCGCGATTTGGCAACGCTGCTGGAGCAGTTTCACTCGCTAGAAACGCAGTCAGATATCCACGATGCGGCTATTTTGCGATCGCTGATGCAGTGGGGCGATCGCACGCCGCTGTTTCGCTGCGATCGCGGCGGCATTCTGAGCGACTACAAGGCTCACGCCGAGCGGCTTAGCTTTGTTTATCTCAAAACCAATCGAGGCTACCCGGCTCGCCTAGAGATGCCGCTTTGGATGCACGAAGCCGGGCTGAGCGAGCGGGTAATCAACTGGGTGCGCGCAGAAGTTGCTGTGGGGGGCGGCTATCCCTATGCTATTGAGACAGCCGACCAGACAGCGGTACTGCAGAACTTGGACCGGCAGGTTTTCTTTCGCATCCTGCAGGACTGGGCTGAGCAAGAAAATCTGAAGCTGCGGCTGTCGCGCAAAATGGTTAGCAAAGCCAGAAGACGGTAGAGCCGGCGGCAATATCTCCGGACGAGCCGCCCGCAGCCACGCAGCCGCTCGATCGCGAACTGGCGCTCAGCCTTGTGGACTACTAAAGCCTGGGGCTACCGCTTGGCTACAGCAGCTGCGATCACGGCCGGGCAGGCTAGCTTGGCAATGCATTAGGAACTCTTTCACCCTCATCAACCTGGTGAGAAGAGCGCAGTCGCTAAAGGTTGGGGCCGCGCTACGCCGTATCCCTGTACGTAGTCTACGCCAATCTTTTCGAGCTGCTCCCATAGAAAGAGATTCTCGACCGATTCGGCGATGGTCTCAATCTCTAAGACATGCCCAACGTGGTTAATCGACTCGACAATCGCTTGAGCAGCCGGGTCGCTAGCCACTTCTTCAATGAAGGTCCCATCAATCTTTAAATAGTCAATCGGCAGCGTTTTGAGATAGCAAAACGATGACATGCCGCTACCAAAGTCATCTAAGGCAAAATGGCAGCCGAGCTGCTTGAGTTCGCGGATAAATTGAGCCGCCTGACTGAGGTTTGAGATGGCAGCAGTCTCAGTGATCTCAAAACCAATCAGCTTGGGCGGAACGCTGGACTGCTCAAACTGCTCCTGCAAGAACTGGAGAAAGGCAGCATTTCCTACACTGAGGCCGGAGAGATTGATGAAATATAGTGGCTGAGTAGCTACTTTTGAGTTGCGTAAGCGCGCTACATCAACCTGCTCAACATGGGTCAGCACGTTACGAACAACCCAGCGATCAATCTCCGGCATCAGGCTGTAGCGCTCTGCTGCTGACATAAATGCGTCAGGTGTCACTAGCGTGCCCTGCTCGTCGATCAAACGCAGCAAAATTTCACAAAAAGCCGGCTGAGGCCCGCTCGCTTTTGCCGTAGATAGGATTGTCTGGCCATATAAACAAAACCGATTTTCCTCTAAAGCTTGTCTAAGGCGCAGGCTCCACCGTCGTTCGCTCCGCTGCCGAGTCAGTTCAGAATCATCCGCCTGATAGACATGTACTTGATTGCGACCACCCGCCTTGGCTGCATAGCAGGCGGCATCAGCAGCACTTATCTATTCATACTGATCAGCACTTCCTTGGGAGTGCTTGCACAGGATAAGGTTAGCCTTACCCTACAAGATTGCATCGACTATGCGTTGTTCATTATTGCCCAACGCA
>JAAHIA010000044.1 GCA_010671975.1 Leptolyngbya sp. SIO4C1
CAAAGACAGCACAATCGCTGCCATGATGAAATACTGAGCTTTAATAGCAATTTGTGCCGAGGTGATTGCTAGAACCGCGACTAGAACTGTTGTAATGAGCGCCACATAGAGCTGATTAAACTGACCAAAGGCGCTGACGACGCTCTCAGCAAAGCCAATGGTATAGAGGGCAACCGACAGCGCCTGAGCAAAGTACAGCGGAATGCCGACTGCGCCGCCGGTTTCAATCCCCAGCGAGCGGCTAATCATATAGTAAGCACCGCCTACCCGCACCACCCGATCGGTTGCGATCGCGCTAATTGACAGCGCCGTCAGAAAGGTAATGCTGGCAGAGAGCGTGACAATAATCAGCGTGCCGAACAGCCCAACATTGCCCACTACCCAGCCAAACCGCAGGTACATGATCACCCCGAGGATGGTTAGGATAGAAGGCGTGAACACGCCGCCAAAGGTGCCAAGTCCCGTTTTTTCAGCAGGGACAGTCTGAGTCAGCGTTGGAGAATCTTTAGAAGTCATAGCAGCGGCTTTAGTCCGGCTGTAGAAAAATTAGGTAAGCCTCGTTCAGGCGCGATTATAATTACAACGCGAAGCACCTCAGTTTAGAGCACGCTACGTCAGATTGAGGTCTATCGAGAGGCGTGACTTATCTATCAGGATTTAAAAGTGAGGCTGTGATGTCGTTCTGCAGTCGAGCCAGCGCAGACTCAGTTTTCGCCTGAGCCAGAACATCCTGCATCACGGTATTGATGCCTTGCGCTCCCCAAGTGCAGCCCTGCTCTAGGTAAACGCGGGCAGCCTGACCCACGGCGTAGGTGCCATAGCCAGCAGCGCCAGCCTGAGCTGCCATTGCCCCAGCATAGGCACTAACGCCAGAAAAGCTGTCAAACATGCTCCAGATCGCTGCGCCGCTCTTGCCAAAGCCAAGCAGCAGCCCGCTGCCCAGTTCGCTCAGAATCAGCGTGCCCGAGCTGCGGACGATGGACCGCCACAGGCGGCCGGCTTCGTAGCCGGTCATGGGAAAGCCGTAGAGCTTGGCTAGATTGCGAATCATGACCAAATCCGAGGCAATCCCGCCGAGAATATCCAGAATAGCCACTGGATTCAGCGCCACGGCAGCCGCTTTATACTTGGCAAAGCGCCAGATGAGCCGATCGGCATCGGTCTGATGCAGGTCGGTGGTCGCAATTGCTAGCTCGCGCTCAATCAGACTGGCCTGCCGCAGCGCATTGAGCGCAATCAGCCTAGATCCTTCTGCCTGCACGAGGGTAAGCAGCGCCTGCTTTAACTCATCAATATCGGGCGGCAGCGCTTCCCACTCTTCGCCTACGGTACCATCGGGCCACTCGACTCGTACCTGAACTGGGGCCGGCTCCGCTGAGACCATAACAATTTGATCAACCGGGCGCGGGCTAATACCGCCCACCTGGTCCCACAGCTTTTTGAGATTGGCATAGATCGACTGTCGATCGGCTTCAGGATACAGATCGATTTTATTGAAGACTAGAATGAGCGGCTTTTGCGTTTTGTGCAGCTCGCTGAGGGCGCGATACTCGGTGCGGGTGATGTCTCCAGCAACGACGAACAAGATTAAGTCAGCTTGCTGAGCAACTGCTTGAGCAACTTCGCCGCGCTCGGCCCCCGCAATTTCATCTAAGCCCGGTGTGTCAATTAGCTCTAGCTTTAGCAGCGCCTCTGGCTGATTGACAGACTCTATCTGCGGCTGCCAAAAAACAGAGCGAGGCCACTGAGTGACGCCATGCAGCGGTCCAGTTTCTAAAATCTTCTCGCCTACCAGCGCGTTGAGCACCGCAGACTTCCCCCGGCTGACCAGCCCAAATACGGCAACTCGTAGCAGCGTGCTGTCTAGCTTATTCATCAGCCCCGTGAGCTGATCGATGCCTTGCTTGACCGCTGCCTGTCGCTGCAGCGACTCTGGATCAAGGCGGGAGAGCTTAAGCTGCGGGATATAGCGATCGACTGCCTGCCGCAGGCTGGTGCGCGCTCGCTTGACCAGCGGATAGGCTGCCATCTGCTCGGGAGCAGTCACCGAAGTCGACTCAAGCGATCGCATTCCCGACCGGCAGATGTTTCAAAGTTTGGTTGACAAAAGACGACAGCGCCGTCCCCTGCCGCACCTGCTGGAAGCCGGTTTGTAGTCGCTCGCCGAGCTGCTCGAAGCTAAACTGTCGCTCCGGCGGCTCAAGCAGGCTTTGGGCTTGGAAAAAGTCAATCAGCGCTAGCCCGGCTACCCGCGTTAGGTAGGCTGCGCTTACTCCCTGCAGCAGGCCACCGGCCACATAGGTAGTCGCATGCCCTTTCAAAACGCTGCCCAGCGCCTGCGTTGCTAGCTCTACTAGGCCCAGCTTGACCGTCAGCTCAGCCAGCGTGCCGGCTGCTGCCTTGGCCTGATCAAGCGAGAATTTTTGACCGTAGATAGCGCCTATATCCAAAACCAGCTGAGCGTTAATAGCGGCAGCAGCCAGCAGGTCTAGCGTCGCGAGTGGGTTAGCAAAGGCGGTGCCAGCGGCAATCCACTGCATCTGCTCAATCATCGGCATTGCCTTCTGACGCCGCTGCGCGTTGAGTAAGTCGATCGCCTGATGCCGCAAGGCTTTGGCCTGACGCAGCCCGGTGGCCATCACCAGCTGAGCAGACTTCTCTGTGCTCAGCGTGCTCAGCACCTGAGTTAGCGCGGCGGTCTGAGGTGCCGGCTGCTCTAGCGACTCTTGCACTTCACCTGAGTTGAGGTGCCGGCGAACTTTAATAGGACCCGGGGCTGCGGCTGCAGCAAGCGCGTCAACGCCCATCGGCTGCACTCGCGATCGCACCCGCTCTAAGACCACTTCGCGATCGGTTGGCTGTAGCTGATCCTGCTTGCTCAGCACCAGTAGAACCTGATGCCCTTCGCGCACGAGCGACTGTAGCGACTGCAGCTCAGATTCCGTCAGATCGCCCGCAATCAAAAACAGAACGAGGTCGCTGTTTGGATCCACCAGGTTAGCCTCGTCTGATAGCGCCGTCTCGGCATAACGCAGCGTCTTCTCTGGCTGCCAGCTTGCTGCCAAATGCCGAAGCAAAGTGCTCTTGCCTGTGCTTTTGTGGCCAACCAGGCTAATCAGCAGGGTGTCGCGCTCTAAATTCTCTAACATTTGGGCTTTTTGCTGCTGCAGGGCGGCGATGGCCGGCTGTAGCTGCTCTAGCTGCTCGGCAAAGTCTGCTTTGAGGGTTTCAACTGCGCTGTCAAACCGAGCCAGTGCCTGGCTGACAGCCTCGCGATCAGCCGCAACTAGGGTTGGCGCAGCCATATCAATTTGAGGTGACCGGCTTTTGTTTAGCCACCAGAGCCCAGAGCCTAGCGCGATCGCGCCCATTGCTAGAGAGCCATCTACCGGTGCATGACCTAGCGTATCGAGCAGCCAAAAGCTGGCCGTCAGCCCTAGTCCCCCTACTAAGATCGGACGCTTAAATGTCATCGCCATAGCAGCCAAGCCCCATAAACAGCAAAACCAAAGCAAGCAGCTGCCGCCGCTCTATATCACTATTCTACCGAGCAACCGAGAAGCCCACAGGTAGAATTACCCACACTTCACCGTCTTTACATATCGACATGTTTTCGGGCCTGGCGGCCGCTATTGACTATTCTTCACAGAGCCCTGATAACTGAATAACGGATAGCCGTTCTCAGGAAGACTTGTGGCCCGCACTCAATCCGCTGCTAAGATCCTTACCGTCCTCAACGGTAAAGGAGGCGTTGGCAAAACCACTACAGCGATTAACTTAGCCGCTGTTTTTGCCGAAAATCGCGCTGTTTTACTGGTCGATGCTGACCCTCAGCGCTCAGCGACCTGGTGGGTTGAGCGCGAGGATAGCGCCCTTGGATTTGACTTTTCGCAAGAAAACAATGCCCGTTTACTCAGTCAGCTGCGGGACATCACAGACTATGATTTGATTGTGGTGGATACGCCACCAGCTCTAAATTCTGAGGCGCTTGCAGCGGTGATCCCAGTTGCTGACTATCTATTACTACCCACTCCACCAGCACCCATGGATATTGCTGCGCTAGTCGATACGGTTAAAACTGCCGTGCAACCGTCGGGGGTCCCTCACCGCGTCTTGCTGACTAAGGTGGATTCCCGCCGTTTGCGAGAAGCGCGCGAGGCCCAGGAAATGCTAGTTGAGCTAGACATTCCAGCCTGTAAGACGTTTGTTCGCAGCTATAAGGCTCACGAGCAAGCGGCTATCGAAGGCATTGCCATTACCCAGTGGAAAGGTCCTAACGCTCAAGAGGCCAGAGCTGACTACTACCAAGTGGCTGCTGAAATCCTGGTGGATTGGAGAAAACGATGACTAAAAAACGCATTGCCGATCTTCTCAAAGAAGAGGTCGAAAAAAGCAGCAGCGAATCAGCGGAAACGCCTCCGGCTACTCGTAAGCGCGCTGCCTCCGCTGGCAAGACTCAGACGGATCAAAAAGCAGCGGGTCGTAAAGCGGGCACCGCTAAAGCCGGCAGCACGACCGCTGGCAAAACGACCGCCAGCAAAACGACCGCCGCCAAAACGACCGCTAAATCAGCTGCCGCCAAGGCGGACAGCCAGCTAGAAAAGCTCAAAGCTGAGCTCAAAGAAAGCCAGGCCAGCTTACAAAAAGGTCAGCAGGTCAGCGCCGACCTGCAGCAGCAGATAGATCAGCTAACGCAGCAGCTAGAGGCCGCTCAAAAGCAAATTGTCGGGCTGCAAGAAGACGTCGATACGCATCAAAATCGCGTCTATGAGCTCAAAGATAGCTTAGAAACTGCCGAGACTGAGGCGGCTGACAAAGCTGAACAGCTGGCCAAGGTGACTCAGGAGCTCGAAGCCGCGAAAGAGACGATTCGCCAGCTGACAGATACGCCCCAGGCATCAGAGCAGTCAAAACCGGCGCATCCGGTACTGGGGGCTGATTTGGCGACCTCCCGACATACCCCCCGACATACCCTTAGTACGCGCTCTCGACAGCCTGCTCGCAAATCTATTCCCGACTATGCCATTCAGCGGGGCGAGCAGAACAGCATGCTGTCTGATGACGATATTGGCTGGGTAGACTAGCGGCGCTGCCCCCAGCGGTGAACGGTCTAGCAGTCTAAGCGCTCCCAGCTGAGCGACTGGCTGGCCTCATCCCAGTGCCACCGCAGCAGGCTGGCCGGCTGACGCAGCTGCAGTCCAGGCAGCCCCATAATCTGCCGAGGTACCTCGGTCGCCATAGAAATGGCTTCACCCAGATCGCAGACGCCCCATTCGACTAGGCTTTTTACACCGTCTAGCAGCGGGCGCGTCGTTCCTGCTAGCGTGCCGTCGGGCAGACGAGCGGTCCCCTGCTTGACGGTCACTTCGCGCTGATCCCAAGGGTAGGTGCCATCGGCTAGGCCCAGCGGCGCAAGCGCATCGCTCACTAAAAATAGATTTTCACAGTGGTGCGCCTGGTTGCTGAGCTGGCCGCGACGCGATCGCAGCAGCAAATCAATCATCTGCGGTGACACATGCTCGCCATCGGCAATCAGACCGCAGTAGATAGACGAGTCTAGCAGCGCCGCACCCAGCAGCCCCACCTCGCGGTGATGCAGCGACGGCATTGCGTTAAAGGCGTGAGTAACCATGTTCACCCCCTGCTCAAAGGCGCGCTGCGCCTGAGCTGCGGTGGCGGTTGAGTGACCTGAGCTAACAATGATTTGCTGAGCCCGCAGCCAGCCGATCACCTCCCCGCTGGGCTCTAGCTCAGGGGCTAGGGTAACGATTCGCACCAGATCGGTATAGTCTCCTATCAGCGTCTTGGCGGCGTCCAGCGTCAGCGGCTGAAGATGCTCAGGGGGATGAGCCCCGTGCTTCTCGGGATTGAGAAACGGGCCTTCTAGATGCACGCCCAGGATGCTGGCCTGCTCTGGCTCAGGAGCAGTTTCGGTAAACTGCCGCAGCGTTTCTAAGCTGGCTTGCAGCTGGTCGGCTGTCGTCGTCACCAGGGTAGGCAGATAGCCATCGAGTCCCTGCTGCCACAGGTAGCGACCAATTTTTTTCAGCGTTGGTAAATGGGCCGGGGTCAGATCGGTAAAAGCCAGGCCCAGCGCACCGTTAATCTGTAGATCAATGCCGCCAAGCGAGAGCCAGTCACCGCCAAGGTCGGTCGCAAGTACCGGACGCACGGTCATGCTGACTTCCTGCATCGGAAAAATCATATGCGGTCGCCCTTGGCGCATCTCGACGCAGTAGAGGCCGCTGCGTCCAGGCAGGTGAGCGTTAAAAAACAGAGCAAGATCCATGATAGAAGCGGGCAGCGAATGGAATAATCCTAAAGGACTGACCAACCAGTATGACGGGGATCACCGCCGGCTGGCTAAGTTTAAGCGCATGTCTAATCATAATCTCTCACCTGTTGGTTAGAGAGAACGCTCTCACTGGAGTTAACGCATGACCCAACCGCTGATTAGCATCATTATGGGCAGCGATTCTGACCTGCCCACGATGCAGGCTGCGATCGCAGTTTGTGAAACATTTGAGATCCCGCATGAGGTGGCCATTGTCTCAGCGCATCGTACGCCGGAGCGCATGGTGACCTACGCTCAGACAGCGCACAGCCGAGGGCTCAAAGCAATCATTGCCGGCGCTGGGGGAGCAGCTCACCTGCCCGGCATGGTCGCCGCGCTGACGCCGCTGCCAGTGATTGGCGTACCGGTTAAGACGCGAGCGCTGCAGGGGGTCGATTCGCTTTATTCTATTGTGCAAATGCCGGGCGGTGTTCCAGTGGCTACAGTCGCGATTGGCAACGCTAAAAACGCCGGTCTGCTGGCGGTCCAGATCTTAGCCACGCATGACCGGGACCTGCAGGCACAGGTGCAAACCTATCGGCAGCAGCAGCAGGCAACGGTGCTGAGTAAGCAGGCGCGGCTCGACCGGCTCGGCTACAAACGCTACTTAGCACAGGCTGCTGCAGAGCCTACCTCACAGGCTCAGCCAAATGGCCCAAAGACTTGACTTATAAGGTCTCACCAGAATGTGAACTTTTTCTACAATTATCTGCTCAAGCGGCTGGAAATAGCTGCGATCGCATAAGAAAGTATTCCCCTATACAGAATGGCAGGGCTCAACTTGATGGAATCAGTGTTGACAGTTGAGGTATAGAGCTTTTTTCGAGCTCGGTCTTAATTGGCTTAAAAGCATCTTCTGTCAGTTGCCCAAACAGTTGTCGCGTGGTTCAAGTGATGGCTGCAGCGATTGTGCCCCTGTTTTTGAAGCACCTTGGCCCTTGCAAGACTCTGAAATCAATCAGAATTGTTGGTTTGGACGATGTTCCAAATGGTAAGGTTCCAAACAGCAGGTTTGGAGGCTCCTCGCATCTAAAGGGGCTTGGGCAGGCAGGTTTCCTGTCTTGTCTAGGCAACACTGGCCGTGATTGCTATCTGATTGTGTTGAAGGAACGTCTGTTGAGATGTCGAATCTAACTGTAAGGAGAAAGGCTCGAGCTAGGCGGCGAAACCCGTCGGTTTGGGACACCTATGCACCGCCATTTGATCAAATGGCGAAGCGCTTTTTAGGAAGGCGGTTTTCTTGGGCATGGCTAGCTTGCCTACCTGTGGCCGTCTTGATTGTAGCCACTTGGTCTACAGCTGCGCAGGCTCAAGAAGAGGTCCTGACCGCAGACAATGTACAGGTTGTCTTAGACAACATTTGGGTGCTCATTGCCGCCGTCCTGGTGATCTTTATGAACGCTGGGTTCGGCATGCTAGAAACCGGCTTCTGTCGCCAGAAGAACGCTGTTAACATCTTGTCTAAGAACCTGATTGTGTTTGCTTTGGCAACGCTCTCATTTTGGGCAATTGGGTTTGGTCTGATGTTCAATGAGGGCAATGCGTTTATTGGCACAGGCAATTTCTTCCTGTCTGGCTTAGACGCTGAGACGCCCACCTATGGTACGCTGACGGCGCCTGTCTTCTTCCTGTTTCAGGCAGCTTTTGCCGGTACAGCCGCCACTATCGTCTCCGGTGCGGTTGCAGAGCGAGTCAAGTTCATTGACTTCATTATTTTTAGCATTCTGCTGACGGCAATTGCCTATCCCATCACCGGTCACTGGGTATGGGGCGGCGGCTGGCTGTCGACTTTGGGCACGCCCTTTTCTGACTTTGCCGGCTCGACGGTGGTTCACTCCGTTGGCGGCTGGTCGGCTTTGACGGGGGCCGCGATTCTGGGGCCTCGGATTGGCAAGTATCAAGATGGTCAGGTGAACGCGATTCCGGGTCACAACATGAGCATCGCGACGCTGGGCTGCTTAATCCTGTGGATTGGCTGGTTTGGCTTTAATCCCGGCTCTCAGCTAGCGGCCGATACGGCCGTGCCCTACATCGCAGTGACCACTAACCTGGCAGCTGCAGCCGGTGGTGTAGCCGCTACGATTACGGCCTGGGCGCTCAGCGGCAAGCCAGACCTGTCAATGATTATCAATGGCATCTTGGCCGGTCTAGTCGGTATCACGGCTGGCTGCGCTGGCGTTGGCTACTGGGGCGCTGTGATTATTGGCTTAGTGGCCGGTGTGCTCGTCGTATTTTCTGTCGGTTTCTTTGACAGCATTAAAATTGACGATCCGGTGGGGGCGATCTCAGTTCACCTGGTTAACGGTGCCTGGGGTACGCTAGCTGTTGGCCTGTTCGATCAGGCTACGGGCCTGTTCTATGGCGGTGGCGCTGCTCAGCTAATTGCTCAAATCATCGGCATTGTAGCGATTGGTTTATTTACCGTAATTGCCAGCAGCATTTTCTGGATTGTGCTGAAGTCTACTCTGGGTATTCGCGTCAGCCGCGAAGAAGAGCTCAAGGGCTTAGATATTGGCGAGCACGGCATGGAAGCCTACAGCGGTTTCTTGAAGGATACGAGCGATATGGGTGGCTTAGCCTAGATCGCTGCAGGCCAGCGCCATCCCCGGCATCATCCTAAGCTGTCAGGATCCTCAGCGCTGGCTTTCTAAATAGCCAATAGTCGAAATATCGTCGAAATATTGTTGTCCTTGGGGCCAGCCAGTTTTAGAAATTGGCTGGCCTCTTTGCATAAAATAGACTTTAGTAACAATTCTGCCCAAGCCCCCCGATGCAGCTGATATGGTTACGTTACGCTGCCTTGATTTTTAAAATTCATCCTTTTATAACTCCCTCTTTTCAGTTCGCAACCGTAGTTCGCAACTGTGCCGATAGGCCTCTAATCCATGCCTAATCACGCCTCCATCGTGGAAGAACTGCTGCAGGCTTTACCAACGCTGAGGCCGCAGATGTACTTTAAAACGTCCTTGACGGCGCTTTCCCACGCAATGGAAGATCAGGTACTGGCGGGGACAGAGCAGCCGCTGGTGATTGCTAGCTTTCAGCAAGAGCGATTCTACCGTCAAGAAGCGCATCGCTATACGCGCATTGCCGAGGTGAGCGATCAGATCTACGTGCTCTCGGCGGCTGGCACGGGGTTTGAAAATCACTCCGACGGCTATGAGACGATTGCCTTTGATGCAGACGATCCGCTGACGCAGGAGTGGCATCTGGTCGTGCTAGGCGAGCATTACAGCGCCTGTTTAATCTGTCGCGAGCATCAGCCAGCACCGGCCGTGGCGCGATCGCAGGGGGCACCAGCGCTCGATCAGACGCGGCGGTTTGAAGGTCTCTGGACGCTCGATCGGCCAGTTAGCCAATACGCCGCCGATCGGCTGCTAGCGCGGATTGAAAGCTACCGCCCGGAGCTGCATGACAAGATTGCCGCAGCGCGATCGCGCCTGATTCCACCGTCGCTGCCGACGCAGCCGGCGCCGCAGGAGTCCGATCCGTTTGCCCAGCGGCTAGTAACCTATGTGCAAGCCAGTCAGTATAAGCTGCTCAAGGCCTACAAGGCGCTAGCTGCACAGGAGCAGCGGGAGCGCCTGATCAACTCAATCACCGCAGCAATTCGCCAGTCGCTAAACTCATCCGAAATTTTTGCCATTGCCGCGCAGGAGCTAGGGTCGGTGCTAGCCGTGTCGCGCTGCATTATCTATCGCTATGCCGAAGGCGATTCAGAGACGGTCATTCAGCACGAGTTTCGCGATGCGGACGTCAAGTCGCTGCAGGGAGAGCCTTGGCCGCTAGAGGAGAATCCGCTGTTTCAGTGGATCCGCGCCCATCACGAGACGCTGGCCATCGGCAGTTTGCAAACGCTCAGCGAAGCGATTCAGGTGAAGCCCAAGCAGGTGCGATCGCGCTTCAACCGCTGGCAAATTCGCGCCTGCTTGATGGTGCCGCTGATCTATCAAAATCGCCTGCTGGGCATGATTGAGCTGCATCAGTGCACGGCCGATCCCAAAGGCTGGGGCGAGCACAATATCAAGCTGGTTGAGGCCATTGCAAATCAGCTGAGCGTTGCCCTGATTCAGGCCGAAGCCTACGCCAATCTAGAAGATTTAAACCATCAGCTCGAAGCTCTAGAGCGCACCCGCAGCAACTTAATTGCCATCACTGGGCATGAGCTGCGAACGCCACTGTCTACTATTCGCGTCTGCTTAGAGAGTCTCATTAGCGAGCCCGAAATGCCGCTGGAGCTGCAGGAGACCATGCTGCAGTCGGCCATGACTGATGCTGAGCGCATGCAGAAGCTGGTGCAAGACTTCTTAACCCTGTCTCGCTTAGAGAGCGGTCGCATCGAGTGGAATTTAGAGTCCCTATCGCTGCAGGAATGCGTCGTGCTGGCCCTCAGCAGCAGTCGCATACAGGGGCAGCAGTCGACCTGCCCACCGGTAGAAGATAGAACACCAAGCGACCTGCCCTTTGTTCGCGCCGATGGAGAATGGGTGGTTGAAGTACTCTCCAAGCTGCTAGACAACGCCTGTAAGTTTACTGAGGCTGACGGCTTGATTACGATTGACGCAGAAGCTCACGCGGGCACAAACAGCCGAGATGGCTTTGTTGAAGTCACCGTGACCGATAGCGGTCGCGGCATTGAGCCCGATCGGCTAGAAACTGTGTTTGAGCGGTTCTACCAAGAAGAAGGCGCGCTGCGCCGCTCGGTTGGCGGTACGGGGTTAGGGCTAGCGATCTGTCGCCAAATTGTCGAAGGCCTAGGTGGCAAAATCTGGGCGACTTCAGCGGGCAAGCAGCAGGGAACGCAGATTCACTTCACGCTGCCGATCGCCGCTCAGTTCTCAAAGCCCAGCGCTAAAAAACGCGCAGCGCGGCGGATGCCAACCTCTTCGCTGATTGGCTGACGGCGCTGCCGTATCATTAAACTGCAGTTGGAGCAAACTCTGAAGAACTGTTACACTTCCTCACAGAATCGATAAACTGTGTCAGCTCCAGTGATAGGATTCAGGGCAATAAGGTTGAGAGATTACATCCATGGCGGAAACTGAAGCTCTGACTGGACAAACTCCTATTTTCGGCGGTAGCACAGGCGGCTTGCTTAACAAAGCCTTTGTTGAAGAGAAATATGCCATCACTTGGAGCAGCTCGAAAGAGCAGGTCTTCGAGATGCCAACCGGTGGCGCGGCAATCATGAATGAAGGTGATAACCTGCTGTATCTGTCTCGTAAAGAGCAGTGTCTAGCGCTAGGTAAGCAGCTGCGTACCAAGTTTAAGCCCAAGATTGATGACTATAAGATCTACCGCATCTATCCCAGCGGTGAGACCCAGTATCTGCACCCAGCAGACGGCACTTTCCCTGAGAAAGTCAATGAGGGTCGTGACTACAACGGTAAGAAGGACCGTAAGATTGGCGACAATCCAAATCCGGCCACTATCAAGTTTAGCGGCAACGCACCCTATGAGGTGTAGCGGCAACGGGCCTTAGCGCTTACGTCCTGATCGTGTGATGATAGGTAAAAGGGGACAGTCTCTAGGCTGTCCCTTTTTTATTCGTCCTGGTGATCTAGCCCAGAGTGACTAAACCATGAGTTTTCCAGACTTTCAAACCTTCAGTCATCTAACCCAGCAGGGCAACTTTGTGCCGGTCTACCAGGAATGGGTCGCCGATCTAGATACGCCGGTGTCAGCCTGGTATAAGGTCTGCGCTGGACAGCCTTACAGCTTTTTGCTGGAATCCATTGAAGGGGGCGAAAATCTTGGTCGCTATAGTCTGCTGGGCTGCGATCCGCTTTGGATTTTAGAATCGCGCGGTGATCGCACCGTTCAGACCCGGCGAGACGGCACGCAGCAGCAGCACCGAGGCAATCCGTTTGACATTTTGACTGACTGTTTAGCTCCCTATCAGCCGGTTCAGCTGCCAGAGCTGCCGCCTGGGATTGGCGGCCTGTTTGGCTTTTGGGGCTACGAGTTGATTCAGTGGATTGAGCCCAAGGTCAGCGTTCATCCGCTGAGTGAAGCTGACCTACCGGACGGTCTCTGGATGCAGGTCGATAGCCTGCTAATTTTTGATCAGGTGAAGCGCAAAATCTGGGCGGTGGCCTATGCCGATCTGCGCGACCAGCCAGATTTAGAGCAGGCGTACCAAGACTGCTGCGATCGCACCTCCCAGCTGATCGACAAGCTGCGGCTGCCCCTGTCAGCCAAAGAAACGCTGCTACCCTGGACCTCTCCGGCGGCCAATGCTCAGGCACCACCGCTGCACTACACCAGCAATCGCACCTCAGACGAATTTTGCGCCAGCGTAGAGCGTGCCAAGGCCCACATTCGTGCCGGCGATATTTTTCAGGTGGTCATCTCGCAGCGGCTCACCACCCAGTACAGCGGCGAGCCTTTTAACCTCTATCGCTCGCTGCGACTGGTGAATCCATCGCCCTATATGGCCTACTTTCATTTTCAAGATTGGCAAATTATTGGCTCTAGCCCGGAGGTGATGGTCAAAGCCACTCGCGCAGATGATGAGAGCCCGCTGGTGGCAACGCTGCGACCGATTGCTGGCACCCGCCCACGCGGCAAGACCACGGCCGAAGACAGCGCCTATGCCGAGGATCTGCTCAGCGACCCGAAAGAGCTAGCCGAGCACGTGATGCTGGTTGACCTCGGGCGCAACGACCTCGGGCGCGTCTGTCGCAGCGGCACGGTGCAGGTTGACGAGCTGATGGTGATTGAGCGCTATTCTCACGTCATGCATATCGTCAGTAACGTCATCGGTGAGCTATCGGCCAATAAGACAGCCTGGGAGCTGCTGAAAGCCTGTTTCCCAGCCGGCACCGTCAGCGGTGCCCCTAAGATTCGCGCCATGCAGATTATTCGCGACCTCGAACCCTGCCGCCGGGGACCCTATTCAGGCGTCTATGGCTACTACGACTTCGAAGGCCAGCTCAATAGCGCGATCACCATTCGCACCATGATTGTGCAGCCGAACGCCGACGGCAGCCATCGCGTCAGCGTCCAGGCCGGTGCCGGGCTCGTGGCTGACTCAGTGCCTGAGAGCGAATATCAAGAGACACTTAACAAAGCGCGCGGCATGTTAGAAGCGGTACGCTGCTTAAAAGCGTAAGGTCTAGCTAGAGACTACAGCAGGTGCTTGAATCTTTCTTCAGCCCCAATCGCCTTAACGGCCTGCTTAATCTCTTGAGTGCGGTCTTTTTTGACCACTAGCGTTGCTTTGCCGTCGCGCACAATCACCACGTCTTCGAGGCCAATGGTGACGACCACTTCTTCTTCATCCGAGGCATAGACAATGCAGCCGCTGGTGTCTCGCTCGACATGCTGACAGAGATCTACGTTTCTAGCCTGGCCCTTCATCAGTCGCTCAATCGCGTTCCAGTCACCGAGATCGTCCCAGCCAAAGTCGGCCGGCATGACGTAGGCCTTCTGCGTTTTTTCCATCACTGCATAGTCAATGCTCAGCTTGCTGAGTTCGGCATAGGCCGCTGCGCCTTTTTCCATCAGCGGGTTAATTAGCTCAGGGGCATAGGCTTTAAGCTCCTGCAGCATGACCTCAGCCGGAAAGATAAACATGCCGCTATTCCAGCTGTAGCGACCGCTGGCGACAAATTGCTCAGCCACGTCGCGTGCTGGCTTTTCGGTGAAGCGGCTAACCCGATAGGCAGGCAGTCCCTCATATTCACCAACCGTATCTCCCTGCTCGATGTAGCCATAGCCAGTAGAAGCGTAGGTAGGCTTAATGCCGAGAGTTGCGATCGCGGCTTGTGCGGCAGCTAACTGCGCGGCGGCTCGAATGGTCTGACGAAACCGAGCTTCATCAGTAATGTAGTGATCGGCGGGAAAAAAGCTAGCAATGGCATCGTGGCCGTAGCGCTGAGCGACTTCCAAAGTGGCCCAGGCCACCGCAGGTGCCGTATCACGACCCTGCGGCTCGACCAGCAGGTTGGCCGCTGGCAGCGCCGGCAGCTGCTCGCGTACGCCTTCAGCCAAATGAGCAGCGGTGATCACCAGCACGGCGTCCCAGCTGCCGGCTAGCGGCAGCAGCCGATCGGCGGTTGACTGCAGCAGACTGCGACTGCTGCCGTCTAAGCAGAGAAACTGCTTAGGACGCTTCAGGCGGCTGACCGGCCAAAATCGTTCCCCCTTGCCCCCGGCCAAAATAATTGGAATGACTGCCTGCGCCATCTGAAACTCCTTCTGCTGTCATCAATCTGCTGTCATCAATTCTGGACTATCTTAGCTTTGCCCCTCGCTGCACAGGATATAATTTGCTTAACATTGATTAATACATTACGCTTCTGCAAATTTTTTCCGGTCTATTAATCTGATTCGGCAAATTTTTCTGAAGCTAAGATGAGGAGACTGTATTGCAATGTAGGCCGCTCCTTATCTAATTGACGGTTTGCTGATGCTGTTCACGCTGAGAGACTTGAATGCCCGCCCTGCCGCAGCTGCCCGATGACTCGCCCGCCGAATCGCCCGCTGAAAACGTACCTGCTGATGCAATAGAGCAGTCCAATCAGGCAGTTAGCGCCGAGCCAGATACCTCGGCTGCAGCGCAGCCGCGTCCGCAAAAGCTGTCGATAGTGCGCAAGCTGGGCTGGGCAGCCGTGTTTGGACTGACGGCGGCGGTATCTGCGATCGCAGGCGCTGCTCTGGTGCTGGCCGTTCCCCTACCCAAAAGCTGGAGTCCCACGGCGGCAGTTCCACCGCTCGCCGAGCTATGGAAATCTGGTTTTCGCTATCAGGTCTCACGTCCGGTCAATATCTTAGTGATGGGCCTTGACGAAGCTCGCGATGTCGAAGGGGCAACGCCAGACGACCTGGTTGGGCGAACCGACACCATGCTGCTGGTGCGGCTAGATCCCGAAACGGAGAGCGTTAACGTTTTGTCGATTCCTCGCGACACGCGAGTCGAAATACCGGGGTATGGCCTTGACAAAATCAATCAGGCCAACTTCGAAGGCGGGGCAGCGCTAGCAGCTCAAACGGTCAGCCACAATTTCAATGACGTCGAGATTGATCGCTATATTCGTGTCAGCACCAATGCCTTTCGCGAAATCGTGGATTTAGTGGGCGGCGTTGAGGTCTTCGTTCCCAAGCCGATGTACTACGAAGATAAAACTCAAGGACTGCTCATCGATCTTGAGCCCGGCTGGCAAACCTTAGATGGCGACGAAGCCGAGCAGTTTGCTCGATTCCGCCAAGATTCGTCGGGAGACATCGGGCGAGTACAGCGTCAGCAAATTTTGCTGAAGGCGCTAAAAGAACGCCTGCTTTCACCGGCCACCATCACTCAGCTGCCTCAGATTGTACGGCTGCTGCAGCGCCATATCGACACCAATCTATCACCAGAAGAAATGCTGGCACTGGCTGGATTTGGTCTGCAGCTTGAGCCAGAGTCGCTGCATATGGTCATGCTGCCGGGTCGCTTTAGCGATCCAGAAGAGTTTCTAGCCAGCTATTGGCTCAGAGACGATGCCGCCAGCAGTCGAATTATGCAAACCTACTTCGATACTGAGCCAGCAGCGATTCTAGCTGAGAACCGACCGCGCCGCTCGGTCAGCCGACTGCGCATTGCGGTTCAAAATGCCTCGAGCGGCTATTACACAGCGCAGGCAGTGGCCGACTACCTGCAAAATGAAGGATTTGAAAACGTCTACATCATTCCAGACTGGCCAGAGGCCAATCAGCAGACCGAGGTGATTGCTCAGCGAGGCGACTTAGACAGTGCTGAGCTGGTCGAATCTATCTTAGGCGCTGGCGAAGTGGCAGCAGAATCTACCGGCGACATTGATTCTGACATCACGGTTCGCGTGGGTGATGACTGGCTCGATCTGAGACAGTAGCCAGCTGGCTGTTAGCCATGACCAAAGAAACGTCAGACAGTACGACCAAGAAAACTGGCGCAGCTGCCGGTGATGCAGCTGGGTGGAATGGACGAATGCTGCTAAGCGCACTGATACTAGCCTGCGTCTGGGTCTTGCTGCTAGCGCTGCCTGCTCGCTAGCTCATTAGCTCAAGGCAGACATCAGCGGCGACCAAGCTAACACGGTTTGCGTTAATGTCTGATAGCCTAAGACATTGGGGTGAAGGCCATCGCGACAGAGCCGAGCGTTGCACCAGTCGTCTCCCTGCGCCAGCCACCGCTCATAGATATCTAAATAGGCAATCCCGCGTGCCGCGCAGGCCCGCTGCGTGATAGTCCTATAGCGCTTTTGGTCTGCCCGCGAAAAGTGTAAAACTTCAGCGTAGGGCATCTGCGCTTCGTTGACGGGTACCATGCCAACGAAAAAGACAGGACAAAGTGACTGCGCCTGATCGAGCAGCGCCTGCATCTGAGTAGAAAAAGTGGATTCGTCTAGCATGAGTCGACCGCGCGGCTGACTGAGCCGGGCAGCGTCGTTCAGACCAACTGAAAGCACTAGCAGATCGGGCACGCGACGCCGCAGCTCTCCTCGCAGTCGAAACTCGCTGTCCAGGCGATGCTTAACCTGCTGTACGCCGTCGCCTCTAACGCCTAAGTTGTAGAGAATCGGGCCAGCGCTATCTGGGTCCATCCACTGCCGTCTGAGTCGCTCTACCCAGCCGCCGCCCTCTACATCGCCAAACCCGTAGACTAAGCTGTCACCGATGACCACTACTTTTTTAGGATAAGCTTTGAGACTGAGCTTGCTACTGTAAGGGGCTGCAGAAGAAACCACCATCGACGTGTTAAGAGTCCTGCTAACAACAAGATTGCTGGCTGCGCGCCTGATTAAACCCGACTAAAATACGTAAGACTGGCACACTCACAAAAAGTTAGCATTTTGCGCTAGCACTTTGCAATTCTTTGCATAAAGTTGCAGATACCTTTACATTCAGCGGCACCAGACTCCTATACAAAATTAAAAAAAGGCCATCTCTTCACCGAGATGACCTTTTAAGTTTCAACAGCCGAACGCCGCGTCTGCGAAATTAGCAGTCGTAGTAGAGAGCAACTTCGTAGGGATGAGGTCGCAGCTTCATCGGTAGGACTTCATTATCAAGCTTGTACTCAATCCAGTTTTGAATGAAGTCAGCGGTGAAGACGCCGCCAG
>JAAHIA010000440.1 GCA_010671975.1 Leptolyngbya sp. SIO4C1
CGGCGAGGACTTCACGCTCGGGGCGTACGTGAACTACGACTGCCCCAAGGACTGTGTGGACCTGCTGCTGGACCACGTGGCCGCGTCGGTCGCGCCCGCCATCGAGGCCGACCCGAGCATGCGGCTGTATTTCTGCGCCATTTGGTTGCCCTCTTCGAGCAGATAGTTCAAAAACGTCTCTGCGACAACAGAGGGCTGCTTACCTGACAGGTGCGTCACATACCACTGCCGCTTGATCGGAAAATGCTCAACATCGAGCACGGCAAATTCGCCGCTGGTGCCTTCTGAAATGATCGTATGCTGAGACAGGATAGAAATTCCCAATCCGCCAGCAATTGCCTGCTTGATGGCCTCGTTGCTGCCGAGCTCTAGCCGCACCCTTACCTGAATATCTTGCTCATCGAACAGCTTTTGCACCGCCTCGCGCGTGCCTGAGCCCGGCTCGCGCATGATGAAGGCTTCGTCATTTAGCTTTTGAATCGGGATATTCTTTTCGCCAGCTAGCGGATGATCCTTCGGCGCGAGCACAACCAAGGGGTTAGCCAGAAAGGGATGCACAGAAAGGTCAATCTGGCTGGGCGGCTGACTCAAGATGTAGAGATCGTCTTTGTTATCCGCCATGCGCTCTTGAATATGCTGGTGGTTAGTCACCTTTAGCGAAATATCAATGCCGGGGTAGCGCTGGCAAAAGGGTCCGAGCAGGCGGGGTACAAAGTACTTGGCGGTGGTAATCACAGCGAGCCGCAGCTGCCCCTGCTTCATGCCTTTGAGATCGGCAATCGACATCTCAAACTGCTCTAAGCCTTGAAAAATTTCTTGACAGGTCTCCAGCAGCTTTTGCCCGGCCTGGGTTAAATACAGCCGCTTGCCAATCTGCTCAAACAAAGGCAGCCCAACGGCTTTGGTCAGCTGCTTAACCTGAATTGAGACAGTGGGCTGGGTGAGATAGAGCTCCTCAGCAGCGCGAGTAAAGCTGCCGTGCCGAGCAGTGGCTTCGAAGACTTTGAGTTGATGGAGCGTCGCATGTATCAAGGGCTTAATCCTCTGGGCGGTCGCCGTTTTGATTATAGACTAAATTCTATTATTGAAAAGGTATTTTTCGGAGTTTTTCTATGGAAGCGCTGCGATCGCAGCGCTCAAACCCTGATGCTGTCGCGGCGTTAACGCTGTCTTTATCTTTTTACTCTAGGCTAATGTACCTATTGCTAGACGGAGCGAGTCTATGGTCGTCATGCCGCAACAGCGATTGATAGTCCTGAGCCGCCTGTTTGCCAAACTCGGAATCATTGGCTTTGGCGGACCGCAGGCACATATCGCGATGGTCAGCGACGAAGCAGTCGATCGGCGAGGCTGGCTAACAGCAGCGCAGTTTAGCGACGGCCTAGCCGTCTGTGAAATGCTGCCGGGACCGGCCTCAACCCAGCTGGGGATTTACATTGGCTACGTCTATGGCGGCTGGGCGGGGGCGCTAGTGGCCGGCGTTTCGTTTATTGCACCGGCATTTGTGATTGTGGTTGCGCTGGCCTGGGTTTACTTTCGCTTTGCGCAGCTGCCGCAGCTGGAAGCGCTATTTTTTGGCCTAGCCCCGGTGATGATTGCGATTATTCTTGGCTTCTGCTGGAAGCTGGGCCGTAAGTCGCTCAAAGACGCGGTGGGCATTGCGATCGCGCTCTCCGCTTTCTTGATCAGCTCATTCACGGCTCTGAGCACGCTGCTGATGTTTGTGATGTTTGGGCTAATCGGGCTTTTGGTCTACAGCCGGGATGCGATCGCGCTGCTGACGATACCGCTGCTGGTGCAGACGCCCCCGACTGCTAGCGAACCTTTGAGCCAGTCGAGCGTTTGGGGTACCGAGCGGATTGTCTCGTTTTGGGGACCGCTGCTGTTTTTTTTCTTGAAGGTCGGTGCCTTTATCTTTGGGGGCGGGCTGGTGATTATTCCACTGCTAGAGTTTGAGGTCGTCGATCGGCTGCACTGGCTGACCCGCAGTGAATTTATTGACGGCATTGCGATTGGGCAGCTGAGCCCTGGCCCGGTGGTAATCACAGCAGCCTTTGTTGGCTACAAGGTGGCTGGCGTGCTGGGCGCGCTAATTTCAACTATTGGCATCTTTACGCCCTCGTTTGTATTCATTTTGCTGGCCGCGCCGGTGCTGCTGCGACTGCGTGAGAATCAGAGCGTGCAGGCCTTTCTACACGGTGTCAGGCCGGCGGTGCTAGGCGCGATTGCAGCCGCTGCCGTACCGCTGAGCGAGACGGCTTTTTTGCAGAGCAGCGTACCGCTATCGGGGCTAGCGATCGCGATTGGCCTCGCGGCGCTAGCTGCGATTATCCGCTTCCGCGTGACGACCTGGAAGCTGATTTTGGCAGGGGGTCTGGTGGGTCTGGTGGGCTATCCGCTGCTGGCTGGATAGAAACCCGATTGCTAAAACACCTGATTCCACTCATAGACTTCGTACTCGGTCCAAATGCCGTTTTGCCAGTAGGGGTCACCCTCAACTAGCTGGCGCACGACTGCCGCATCTGCCGCTTCGTAAATGCCAAAGACTTTGCTGCTATCTGTGGTTGGCCCGAGCGCTTTGAGCACCCCCTGCTCTTTTTGCAACTGTAGCCCCTGAAGATGCGCTGCTCGATACGGTGTCCGCTTCTCTAGCGCATTCTCGCAATAGCTGCCCCACATGACAAACTTTGGCATTTCGACTCACAATCATCAGCCTGGCTATTATCGCTTGATTATTGTCCAAAACGAGCATAAGGCTTTTAAGCAAGTGACCGCATGCATTCACATAGCAGCAGTTGACTCATGCTCGATTAAACCAAAGCTATTGCAAATCTTAGTCCATAAGTTTTAGCTAAATCACACGTGTCGTGATCGACGATATTGGTGTCGCTAAGCTCTAGGTTATAGAAGCTGACATACTCAGCGTCAAAGTAGGGGCCGGCGTGCCAGGTGCCCACCTCTAATTTGACAAAGCAGTTGCCGGGAATCTGAAAAGCCTGTATTGCCTCAGGATCGGGCGCGGCGGCGGCCCCCGGCGGAGCCACCCCTAGCAGCCAGGCTTTACCTTCGAGCGACCCTAAGCACTGGGTGCAGGCCTGATGGCGAGTAATGGTGTGAAACTGGGTGCCGCGCCGCTTAAGCTGCATAATATAGAACCGAGGTACGCCTGCCTCTAGCTGCAGCTGCGCGTCGTCTGGGCCAAAGGGTTTGCCATCTGCCTGAGGAAAAATCACCTGCCCAAAGGGGCGGAAGTTGGCCTCAGTAATCGCCTTTGCCCTCAAGGTTTGGATTGCCATGCTCATGTACCCTGCTACGATCGATTCAGGTTTGCTGATCGTTGAGTTAATGCTATTGCCATGACACTCTCAACTGACTCACGTATGACGCTGGAAGAGTATCTCAACTATGAAGATGGAACAGATACTCGCTATGAGCTAGTGGATGGAATTTTAGTTGATATGGGCGCTGAAAGCGATCTCAACGTGGTGATTGGCAGCCTGCTGTTTTCAATCTTCCTACCGTTTGTGCCCTATTACTGCATTCGTCGCGGCACCGAAATTGCAGTATCAGGCAGCTATGCCAATACTCGCTATCCCGATCTGGTCATTCTCACTGAGGCCGGCGCTGAGGCTTTGGTAGGTCAAAAATGCTCGCTGGTTACGCTAGATATGCCAGCTCCAGCCCTGGTCGTAGAAGTTGTCTCAAGTGGTGACACCGATCAGCGATCGCACGACCGAGACTACATTGACAAGCGCCGCGAGTATGCCGAGAGAGGCATTCCAGAATATTGGATTACAGACCCGGTTGCGGCCGCCATTCTCATTCTCAAGCTGGTAGATGGAAGCTATAAAGAGCAATCATTTACCGGCAATCAGCCACTCATGTCACCCGGTTTTCCAAGCTTAAAAATCAGCGCGGCTCAGATCTTAAACGCTGGCCTTTAACGCATAATGTTAGTAGCTTTAATCCTGCAAATCTA
>JAAHIA010000441.1 GCA_010671975.1 Leptolyngbya sp. SIO4C1
TGCCCAGGTTCAGTCCAGCGGGGGTCCGGTTCCTGAGGTGGGTATCTCGGTTGATCAGACCCAGCTGATCGAGTCCGAAGGGACAGAGGTAACCCTAACGGTGAACACCACCGGAGACATTCCTGCGGATGGCCTGCTGGTGTATATCGACAGCGGCGAGCGAGGCTTCTTGGGTGAATTTGATGTGTTCAATGCTGACATCAGCGGCGGTACCTTCCCTTCACCCAACGGTGCGGCAAGTGGCTTCTTCTTCCGTGTCTTTGAGAACACCGCAACTATCACGCTGCAGGTGTTTGACGAGACTACGAATGACCAGATTGCGCCGGAAGATGCCCTGGAAGGGGTAGAAGACTTCACCGTGACTGTTCAGCCCACTGATGCTTACACAGTCAGCGAAACGGCTGGAGCAGTTGACATTACTATTCTGGATAATCCAGACTCTGTCCCGCTACCTCCTGATAGCGGCACTGGTGGTGGTACCGGTGGCGGCACTGGTGGTGGCACTGGTGGTGGTACTGGCGGTGGCACTGGCGGTGGCACTGGTGATGGTAGCACCACTCCCGATGTAGTGAGTGACAATGACGGTCGCAGCACTATCGATGACACCATCGACACTGCTGTCGCCACTGGGCTCAGTCCCAATCAGACTGAGGTCACCGTCGAAGGCTCCATTGCTGTTCGCTGGCGCAACAGTCCCGAACAGCGAGCCGACAACACCGAAGATGTGGATATGTTCTCCTTTGACTTGGTGGCCGGCGAAACGGTGTCTATCGACGCGACTTCAGTTCCGTTTGAACTGGATGGCACTACCCAGGTAACCGCGCCTACGCTGCGGGTGTTTAATGCCGCAGGCGAGGAGCTAGCCATCAGCGCTGGCGAAGTTGAGTCTGGCTCAGTGATGGATCCATCGCTTGACTTTACAGCTGCCGAAGACGGCACCTACTACGTCGGCGTGTCCCAGTACCTGAACGACAACTACGACCCGCTGGTCAACGCTAGTGGTGACGGTGTTCAGCTGGTAGACGAGGGTATTAGCCCCGGAGAGTACACTCTGCAGCTGTCCTTGGATACTGAGCGGGAGGCAGTGCCGGAAGTCAGTCTGAGCATCACACCAGAGCAGGTAGTCGAAGAAGACTCTGACGCGGCCTTCACCGCCACCTTTACTGTGGATGGTGACGTGCCAACGGCAGAATTCGATGCCGATGGCAACTATGTCTCTGGTGGCCTCTCTGTCTTCTTGGATGTCAAGGAAGTCAACGAGCTGGGTGCCCAGTTTGAGGACTTTATGCTGGACAACCTACAGTTTGGTCCCTTCTCTGACCCGGCGCAGCCCTCTGTCTTTGAGTTCATTCTCTTTGAAGAGACATCGAGCATTTCTCTAACGATGTTCAACGATGTCTTTGAGGAAGAGCCTTTCACGTTCAACTTTGAACTGATTGGGGACCAAGACGGCGCGGACTACACCGTCAATCCTGATGCCAGCATGGGCAGCTTTGAGCTGATCGATGGTATCGGGGGTCCTGGTGTTGGCCCCACCGTTGGTCTGTCTGTCAGCGAAACGGCTCTTGAAGAAGGGGATAGCCTGACCGTCAACTTTACTGTGGACGGCGAGATTCCCGAGGGTGGTGTGCCAGTGGTCGTGGCTAGTTCTACACCCGGTGCGCTAGGTGAGTTTGCCATCTTCGATGAAGCGGGCAACCCCGCCGTTGAATTCGAGGGCATTGCTGGCTTCCCTGAGGCATACGACGGTCAGGGCGGCAGCTTCCTAGTCACTCTCACCGACCCGAACGCCTCCCTGACGCTGAACGTGTTCGACGACGGCGCTAACGAAGGCGTGGAAACGCTGACCTTCGACATCCTCAACGGCGAGCTATACGAGCCTGACCCTGCCGCTAGCAGCGTGACGTTTACCCTCAACGACTTTGAGGTAGTTGGCACCGAAGCGGATGAGGTCTATGTCGGCAACGACGGCGACAACAGCATCACGAGCCAAGGTGGTGCCGATACCGTTGCCGGTGGTTTTGGTAACGACATCATCCTCGGCGGTGATGGCGATGACATCCTGCGCGGCGCGCTAAACAGCCGCAACCCGCAGGATGGCGAACCCGGCGGCAACGACATCATCTTTGGCGGTGAGGGCAATGACTACATCGGCGGCAAGGCCGGCAACGACATCCTCAGCGGCGACGCAGGTGATGACCTGATTTGGGGGGACGACGGCAATGACATCCTCATGGGCGTTACCGGCAACGATATCTTGGTGGGCGATAACTTCTCCGATGGCAGCGGCAGCGACCTGTTTGTCTTTGGCAACGGCGACGGCACCGACACCATCCTCGATTTTGAGGTGGGCGTCGACCGCATCGGTCTGGTCGAGGGTGAACTCACCTTTGCTGCCCTGACGCTGACTCAGGATGGTAACAATACCCTGCTGGGTGTTACCTCCACGGGCGAGACCCTGGCCGTGCTGAACAACGTTCAGGCATCGGCGCTGGGTGAGAGCAGCTTTGAAGTTGTGCCAGATGTCTCGAATCCTAGCCAGGCGCTAGCGCTGGTTTAGACTATGCCGACTGGTGGAGCGGGTTTGCCTGCTCCACCTTTTTAGTGTCCGCAGGCACCTCGTGCCCGTTTGCTGTTTGGCTGTTCGCAATTTGATTAATCCATAACGGAGCCCCCCAGACATGGTGCAAGTTTCTCTTTCTACCTTGACAAATTTCGACGGTGACCTGAACGCGCTGGTTGAGGACCAGGGCACGGCGCTGACGGTTCGTTTTGACCTGGATCAGCCTGCCCCTACGGGTGGGCTGAAGGTCTATATCGACAGCGAGATAGAGCAAATACTGAACCGTCTTGACCTGCCCGCCGCCATTGCCAACCCGCAAGTTGAAAATCTCAACCTGTTGGCCACCCAAACTAACCTAGATAACTCAGGACTGGCGGTCGAGATTACCGAAGGCTCGACCTTTGCCACGGTGACGCTGACTATTTTCGATAATGCTGAGCCTGATACCGTTTTGCCTGAGACCTTTGATGGCCGCGTAGACGCTGTATTTTCCCTGCTCACGGCGGACCAAATTGCTGCAGAAGACCAGGGCAGCATCACTGGGGTCGGCGACTACACCATTGACCCAAATGCGGCGAGCAGCACGGTGATCTTTGCGGATGATGCGAGCCAGCTGATGGATACGCCGGAGCCGCCGACGCCGGAGCCGCCGACCACGCCGGAGCCGCCAGAGCCACCGGCTCCGCCTGCCTCGGATGCGATTCAGGTGAGTTTGTTTACGGGGCCGGACTACCTGATTGAGGATGAGGGGACCGTTTCGGCCCATGCCTTTCTCGCCACTGATGGCGTCATCCCCGCCGGCGGACTAGTCGTATCAGTCGATGCGCCGAACCTGAGCGAGTTTGACCTGGCCGGTCTCTCGGTGGAAGGCGGCGAAATTGTGGCCGTGCGCGACGGTGGTTTTGACCTGCGGATGACGGAGTACACGACGCTGGTGAATTTGCCGATTGCTGCTGATGGCGAGACCGAAGCAGGCGAAACGGCGACCTTCAGCTTAGCTGCGGGCGAGGGCTACGAGATTATTGAGGACTACAGCGGCGGTACGTTTAATCTGGTGGATACGCGGGATGATATTCCGCGAGGTGTTGTTACCGAACCCAACGACATCATTTCGTCAGTCGTAACCGATACAGAGATTACACCTGAAAATCCTTCATTTTCCACTAACAGTTCCATCTACTTCGATATCGGCAACCGCTACCTCGACGAAGACGGCAACTACCAGTATATTGACTACAACGAAGATGTCGATCTGTATCAGGTAGATTTAAGTGCAGGAGATACGGTTGCCGTCGAAACCTTTGAAGTTGAAGGCAATCAGAACATAGTTAATAATGGACTCCTTTCGGTCATAACTACTTTTGATGCCAACGGCAATCAACTCAATTTTTCTTCCAATCG
>JAAHIA010000442.1 GCA_010671975.1 Leptolyngbya sp. SIO4C1
TGTTCCTTGTTCTTGACCATCGCGTTCAAACAAACAAGAAACTTTCTCATACAGGCAATAATAGCTACCTTCTTGACTTTTCCTCGGGCAAGCAGCTGTTGATAGAACGCGCGAATCGGTGGGTTGCTCTTCAGCGCTGATAACGTTGCCATATACAACAGCGAACGTACCGCACCTCGGCCTCCCCAAATGCGACGCTGACCTCGAAAGCGCCCACTGTCTCGATTGAACGGTGCTAAGCCCACTAATGAGGCAATCTGACGCCGGTTGAGCTGTCCTAGCTCAGGCAAAAGCACCAGAAAGCTAGCTGATATCAGCGCACCGATGCCTTTGGGTGAACGCAATATAGCTTTGCGTTCCTTCCACTCAGGCGTCGAGTCACTCAGCTTGTCTATCTTCTCATCTAGCTGCTTTATCTTCTTCTCCAACCACTCGATATGCTCACTGACTTCGTCTCTGGCCGGTCCGTTGACCAGCAGCGTTCGGCGGTTCTTCTCGGCACTCAGAATCTCAACTAGCTGCTGGCGACGATTCACCCACTGCTTTAGCTCGCTTTCCACTTCAGAGGCGAACACCGTCGCCGCTGGCCCTATGACCTCGCCATACTTGGCAATCACATAAGCATCGATTGGGTCTGTCTTAGCTAGCTTACTCAGCGCTTTGGCTAAGTCTCTGACCGGTCGCGGGTTGACAACGCTCACCCGCAGGCCCAGCTGATGTAGCTTCAGCGCCATCGTCGACTCGTAGCCGCCAGTCGCCTCACAGACTATGGCTGGATGAGGGCGGTTTAGCAGCTGTTGACTCAGCGCTTCGATACCGGCTGCATTATTGCTGTATGAGCTATACGTTTCGGCGCTCAGGTCATATACCTCAAGCGTGTCTTTGCTAACGTCTATGCCTATCCAGGCAAATGTAGTCTCGTCGGCTAACGGGGGCATTGCCTCTTCCTATTGCTAAGGGTATGGTCGTGGGTTCTCCATCCACTGCACTCTACCTTGCGTGATACGGTCTCTCTAAGGAACCTGGCGATTTTTCGAGTTCTCAGTTCGATGGATAGTAGCGGCAACCTTGCTAACGGTCGAACTATGATGAGTGATCATGAACGAGGGGATAAGGTCTAGCGCTTCTACACTAAGTGTACTTGGGAAGACGACTAGACAGGCTCGTTCTTGGCAACCACCCATCTGTACCAGGGGATGACGGTCTACCGCTACCTCTCTGAACATACAAGGGGACGGAAACATTTGAGAAGAATAGAGGAATGAAGATCGAGGAATGAGGATGCGCTGGGTGGAAGTTCTCTAGCCTCAAAACTTTTCTCTTCTCTCGCTCCTTCATCTTTTTTCTTCTGTCTTTATTCTTTCAAGCAGGAGACGGAAACGTTTGAAAAGAGTGAGGAACGAAGATCGAGGAATGAGGAATGCGCTGCACGGAAATTTTCTAGCCTCAAGACTTTTTTCTTCTCTCGCTCCTTCATCTTTTTTCTTCTGTCTTCACTCTTGCGCGATCGCACCGATACCCATCCACCCATCCACCCATCCCCAAGCTAATACAACTCTTCTCCACGCTAAAATACACATACCCAATCTGCTTTCTCTCAAATGGTCCAAGCCCGGCCTCAGTCCATCACCCTTGAAACCTTCCTGGCGCTTCCCGAAACCAAGCCTGCCAGCGAATATATTGATGGCCACATTATTCAGAAACCCATGCCCCAAGGAAAGCACAGCACGGTGCAGCGCGACTTCACGATGACTGTTGAAGTTGCCCTAAAGCCTGGCTGTATCGGGCGAGCCTTCCCAGAGCTGCGCTGCACCTTTGGCGGACGTTCCATCGTTCCAGATGTCTCTGTTTTCATCTGGTCCCATATTCCCCGCGATGTCGATGGCACCATTGCCAATCAGTTTGCCATTCTCCCCGACTGGGTTGTCGAGATTCTGTCCCCAGACCAGAGCCATACGAAAGTTACTAAAAATATTCTGCACTGCCTCAAGCATGGCACTCAGCTAGGCTGGCTGATTGACCCCGATGAGCAAACCATTTTCGTTTACAATCCCGATCGGTCATTACACGTCTTTGATCTAGAATCCCCCAACGACCGTCTGCCCGTGCCAGAATTCGCCTCAGACATCAACCTGACTGTGCAAACCGTCATGAACTGGCTAATCGAATAATATCCTCGCGCCGCGATCGCACCCTATTAACGTGGCTGCGGGTCAGGTGATTGCCTTTTCTATCAAGGCGGGCCGCAGCGGCGAAATTCGAACTTCTCAGGTTCTACCAGGGCTGATGATGGATGTGGTTGAAGCCGCCCCAAAGCGAGGACAGACTGAAGACGATGGCGCGATTAATCGATGGCTGCTAGAAATCTTTAGCCAGTAGCCTCAGCGGCGTGCAGCGGCGTTAGCGGTCTGACGCCAGCCCGATCTAAAATTTGCGGAATCAGGTCTTCTCGCCGCACGGCCATGAGGTGAACGCCCTGACACAGCTCGCGGGCGGCCTGTACCTGCTCTGCGGCAATCTGGATGCCCTCCTGCAGCGGGTCGGCTGCGCGCGCCAGCCGGTCGATGGTCGCCGGCGGAATCTGAACGCCAGGCACGCAGCGGTTGATAAACTCGGCGTTTTTGGCCGACTTGAGCAGAAAGATACCGGCTAAGACGGGCCGGTTGCAGCCGACTGCAATCTGGGTCATAAACTTATCGAGCCGGTCAAAATCAGAGATCAGCTGACTTTGGAAAAACTGCGCCCCTGCTGCCAGCTTGCGCTCAAACCGACGCTGCAGGCCCGACCAGCTGCGCAGCTGCGGATCGACGGCGGCCCCGGCGAAGAGATCGAGCGGTCCATCGGGCAGGGCTTTGCTGTTGGCATCGCTGCCGAGATTAAGTCGGTGAATCATCTGCAGCAGCCGCACTGATTCAAAGTCAAACACGCCTTTGGCTTGGGGATGGTCGCCGGCTTTAATTGGGTCGCCGGTCAGCGCCAAAATGTTGCGAATGCCCAGCGCGTGAGCGCCCATCAGATCGGCCTGCAGGGCAATCTGGTTGCGATCGCGACAGGCCATCTGACAGATTGGCTCAATCCCTTCGCGCTGCAGCAGCACCGCACAGGCCAAGGGCGACATGCGCAGCACCGCCCGGCTGCCGTCTGTGATGTTCACAGCGTGGACTCGTCCCTTCAGCTGCCGCGCCATCGCCAGCATGTGGCTAGGGTCGCCCCCCTTAGGCGGCATCACTTCAGCCGTCACCAAAAAGTCACCCGCTTGAACAGCGGCCCGAAACTGAGTCGCGGCGCTATTCGTCATTCCTTGCTTCCCAGCGGCTGAGAAAAGCCCAGCGCTGCTTTCACCTTTGCCAGAGTGCTGTTGGCAATGGCTGCGGCTTTGGCATTGCCTGCTGTGAGAACGGCTTCTAAGTAGGTGCGATCGCGCAGCAGCGCCATATATTTAGATTGAATCGGGGCGAGCGCCTCGACCGCTGTTTCAGCCAATAGCGGCTTAAACTGACCCCAGCCCATCTCGCGACACTCGTCGGCGACGGCGGCCTTAGATTGACCAGAGAGCAGCATGTAGAGCGTCAGCAGATTGTTGCACTCGGGCCGCTCGGGGTTGTCAAACTCCAGGCCGCGCGTTGGGTCTGTTTTGGCGCGCTTGATCTTTTTGATAATCGTTTCGGGTGGGTCAGATAGCTCAATTCGGCTCATCTCAGCCGGGTCAGACTTCGACATTTTGTTTGTGCCGTCTGTGAGGCTCATCACCCGTGCCCCGTCTGCTTTAATCAGCGGTTCGGGCACTTTGAGCACCGGTGTTTCTTCGCTGCCGTACTGATGGTTCAGCCGCACGGCAATATCGCGCGTTAGCTCGATGTGCTGCTTTTGGTCTTCGCCCACCGGCACCAGATCTGGCTCATACAGCAGAATATCAGCCGCCTGCAGCACCGGATAGTCAAGCAGACCGACGCTGACG
>JAAHIA010000443.1 GCA_010671975.1 Leptolyngbya sp. SIO4C1
CGCCGTCGGCGCTGAAGTCGGAGACGTAGTCGGCAGAAATTCCTTTATTACTGGAGCAGAGCTGCAGCTAATGGATGAGCTGCATGAGTTTATTCAACGGGGCGGTAGCGCTGCCGCATTTAAAGAGATGCGCGGCTTAAACCAAGATCAAGCACCTGAGCCTGACCCGAGTTCTTCTGGTCTCATCCCTTCAGCAGCTGACTTTATGGGCATGCTGTCTAGCATGATGGGGCGAGCGCAGCCTGACAAGCGTCTGAGCTATTTAGAGCAGCTAGAGCAAGCCTGTCAGCAAAACTGGGTGATCAGCACCTCTGATGTTGCTGAACTCCTGAGGGTTCCTTATGAAACGGTCGAGCAGTATCACCAAACCGGATTTATCAACGGCTCGTTTGCCTTTAGACCCGCCGGGCGTCTTGTCACTGGCGAACTAGGCTGGCAGGTTGAAAAATATCGCGGTAATCACCTACAGCTTTAGTCATAGTTTTCCTGAGGACTATCCTATGGACAGTCCTGCCAGAAATTTGGCGGCTAAGAATAGCGAGCATCCCTTAAAATGAAAAGACCAGCACCCCCATGCTGGTCAGTTTGATCTATGTGATCTGTTTTTATCGATGATTCTAGCGGCGATAGTTTCGTTGCTAGTTTCAGTGGCGAGGGTGATGTTAGTGTTAGCACTGGCATCACCTGATGCTTTTAAAGAGCGATGTCTAAACCGCTCTGACATCAAGCAATGGACTTTCAGTCGCTCTAGCTTTTCGGCAGCAGCGGCGCGTTAGCGATCGCAGCTAGCGAGTTTTCGGCTAGCAGGAGCTCGACCCACCAGCGGGGGCATCTCTCCTTGGACCCTCAAGTCTTTATGCTCTTAGCTTATCATGTCCTGAGGAAATTCCTCAGGACATATTCAAATTTCCTCAGGACATTCCTAAAGACTTTCTGCAGGACATATCTGACAGCTGTCAAATTCAGCTCTATCGAAGGGCATAAGTTCGGTATAAACATGGCAATTTTGTAACGTTTTTGTTACATTATGGTTAATGACTTTAAGAAACGGTTCCCAAAATGAAGCAATATAACACCCGCCACCCCCAGCAAGACGAAGTTAAAGTAGCCGTCTACGCTGCTCAGGCTTCATCATCCAGCCAGTTTCAAGCTTGGCAGCTGCTGCTAGGTGCTGCTCTAGTCCTAGGCGCTTACTTTGTTTGCGTCGGCTAGATTTAGCGCTACAACTTAAATAGCGGACCCCTCAGAGCGCAGCAGCTGTGCGTCTGAGGGGTTCTGGCTTTTGGGTACATTTTTTTAGTCGCGAAATATAGCGTTCATAGCTGTGCCAGTCAGCATTGAGGCATTTAGCCGTAGGCATCAACTTCAATTGATGCCTAAGATGTAGGGTGCTGTACAGTGAGCATTCGCGGCAATGAGGCCAAACCGAGTTTCTTTTTCAATTGTGACAGCTGGGGCGGCGCTAGCGCTATCTGCCTGCACGGGTGGCACTGGCGGCGGCAGCAGCGCTGCCAGTCCTCAGGCCGATCAGCTCGTCATTCAGCCAATTCAGGTCTGTGACGACCTTGGCAGCCGCTGCGCTCAAATCAATTTCTTTGAAGCCGTAGCCGACAAACTCTGGGCGCAGGCTGGGCTTGAGGTTACATTTTTATCTCCTAATCGATTAAACGATTCAACCTATCTCAGCATTGCCCCGGGCTCTAGCTCAAGCAGCGAGTTTTATCAGCTTTCGTTCTCCGGTGGACGGGGTGCCTTTGGTCGTCATCCCAATTCAACCCGCGATCGCGGCCCAATCAACCTGTGGTTTGTCGATGAAATCGAGGTAGGTGCAGGGCTAGTGCAATATGGCAATGCTTGGATTGACGCCAACGGTGTTTTAATCAGTGACGATATTTTTGAATTCAATAACGGTACTGGCCGAATTGACGTAATTGCCCACGAGGTAGGACACAATCTTGGGCTCAGCCATTCTACCCTCGGCGCTGGACCTGCCAACAACTTAATGAGTGGCGGGGGGCGGCGTGCTATCCCCAACTCAATTGACGATATTTTCCCAGACGGGGCCGAGCTAGGGCAGTTGACTGAAGCGCAGATTCGAGAGGCCCGTCGTAGCAGCTTTCTGCTGACGGCAGCCGAGCTTGCCAGTATTAATACACAGCTGCCCGATCAGGTATCTCATCAAACAGTAACAGCGGCGGCTGATGTTCAGGCCACAGCTAGCGCCGATAGCCTAGTCAGCGAAGCTGATGCGATCGCGCTACCGCTTCAAGTGCAGCTAGCCGCAGCGGTTAATAGCCGTTCCCCTAAGCTGCAGCCAGCTGATGATGCCCGCCCGGTCAGCGTGCCAGAGCCGAGTCTCTCGCTTGCTGCTTGGATTGGGCTAGCGGGTATCATCGGCAGCCATTCCCTCAAGCGGCGGTCAGTATCCGCCAGGTAACCCTATGACTAAGCTCTTAATCTTACTGCTAACGCTAGGATGGACCGGTAGCGCCGTCGCCTGCACCTCGCTTCCCTCGAGCACCGCTCCAAAAGAGCCTATCGCTGCAGTGCCAAACGATACGATTGCGCTACCCGATTTACAAACTGACTATCGCTCACCAAATGGGCAGTATCAGTTTGTTGTGAGCGCTGTTGACGGCTGGCAGACACCGCGAGCGGTCGGTCAGCTCTATTCGCTGCAGTCAGGTCAGACGCTGCTGTGGGAAAAGCCGCTGCCTCAGGCCTATGGTCCCCGCTTTGCAGTGGTGACCCCAGCAGGAGACGTCATTTTATTTGATGAGCAGCTAAATATAGCTAGCCCCTACGCCGTCATGGTGTTAGATGCAGCGGGTGAAGCCATTGCGCAGCACAGCTTTGATGATATTCAAGCGCTGCTGGCCCAGCCGCGCGCTGAGATAGTCGAGCAAGCAGCCATCGGCTGGTGGATTGAAACCCCGCCAGCTTGGGATGCCCAGCTAGAGCAGGTAAGACTGTCGGCAGCTGGAACATCGCTCGCTGTGACGTCGGACGGGCATCTACAGCTAGAAACAGCCCCCTAGCGGTTCTCTCAGAATACTCTGCTAAGAACAGGCTTGATTAGCTTCATCAGGTCGCTGACCTGACAGCTGCACCGTCTCTGAAAGCGGCAGGTTGCTTTCCTCTGTGAGCTGGTCTAGGTTCTCTTGCAAAATATTCAGCACCACCTGCGGGTCAGCCGCCTGCTGCATGACTTTTGCTTCCCAGTCGTTGCGATCGCGCAGATCGGGCAGGTCGGCGCGCAGCTCCTCCATCAGCTCGATTAGTTTCGCCGTCTTTTGCTCAGTCAGTAAATTAATCTGCAGCATCAGATGCGATCGCTGATCGGCCAGCTTATCCTGACGATTCTGCTGAATCAGCACGCCTGTAGCAATTAGCAGCGAAGCCACATCTATGCCCATCTCCTGCAGATCAAACTTCAGCAAATTGCCCGGTAAAGGACCGCTCGAAAAATGGCTCCACAGCCACCAGCTAAAAAAGAAAATCAGCTGAAAATACAAAAACTGCGGCTTACCAAAAAAGCTCGCAATCTTAGTCAGCACCCGCTCAT
This sequence comes from Leptolyngbya sp. SIO4C1, assembly GCA_010671975.1. GTDB lineage: Bacteria > Cyanobacteriota > Cyanobacteriia > Phormidesmidales > Phormidesmidaceae > SIO4C1. The sequence continues at coordinate 3,566 of JAAHIA010000443.1, forward strand.
GAATAGGCAGCTGGCTGACCGCCTGCGCCTGCATCCCTAAGATAGTCTCGATATTTTTAACCACCTGATCGCGCAGCGGATAGCGCTCTCCATCCCTATAAATCGAGGCCAGCGGCAGCCTCAGTCTTGAAGATGATCGATTAGAAGCGTCACCAGCGTCCATAAGCGCAATCTTGATCTTTAGAGTCTTTTAACCCTATCTGAACCTCTTAGCAAAACGTCAGTACACAAAGGTAGATTCTACAAATTCCCGTCCCTGTACGCGGGCCGCAGCTCCCTAAACTCTAAAATCCTAGATCCGCTCTTGCTTTCTCCGCCGCCTTAAACACCTGCGCATCGGACATCTCATCCCAGGCTGTCTCGCCAATTTCAGAGA
>JAAHIA010000444.1 GCA_010671975.1 Leptolyngbya sp. SIO4C1
AAGAGAAAGTAAACATAGAGAAGCTATAATCGATTAAGTATGTCTGGATTGACGATGTCGCACTTCATATTTAAGTAACCTATGTGACAGTCCTACTACGTAATATGATGTAGAGTTCTATTGAGCACAAATTAAAAGTGCTAATGTCTTCCAGAAAAGACAAAAGGTCTATTTTTTGTATAGCGCTATACAAAAAATAGACCTTTTGTTGTTCTAAGTTATGTACACTGTTCAGTTATCTGGCTTAATTTACGGATATTGAGTAAATAATGTATGAAATGATATCCCACGGATATAGACAAAAGTTATATATAGTTGACTATTCGTAAGTAGAAACACGGTTTACCGTACGCACGCATACGTGTTCAATCAAGAATGGAGTGGGTGCATCATTTCAACCTCGAGAGTCTCCGGAGCTTTTTTGTAGCTTCGTCAGGTAAATTGTGAAGCTTACGAAAAAATCACGACGCTTCTTATAGCTCTGGCAACTTGGCCAAACTCAACAATGACACGGGATTTGCGTGTCCTCACTGTTCATGCTAGCCGGTTCGCTCCTCCAGAATGGAAGCGTGAGGGGACAGAGATTGCTGCATTACGGTGACTGCATTTCTGACACTATTGGCATTGGGTTATGGCAAGGCACTGGCCGTCTCGCCCTGTAGACTATCTAGCAAGAACTGACGCTATGACGACTCAACGTAAGCTCTATCAAATTGCATCTAGCCTGCTCCTGAGTGGATTAATTGGCTTTGGCACGATCGCGCTGTCAGCCTCAGCCAGCGAGCGAAATGGTGAGACGCTATCTCAAGGACTACCGGGACGACGCATTGGTGGCGGCACGCGCGGCTCAGAGATTGCTGCGCGGTCCAATCAGCAGCCGCTGACCGCACTCATTCCTGAAAATCATTTAAACGTGACGGCGGCTGCCTATCCGAGCCTGCTCTTTCACGTACCCGCTCTGACCACTCCTCAAAGCGTTGAGTTTGTGCTGCGCAATGAAGCAGATGAGCTCGTCTACGACGCTATGTTTGAGACCTCTGACAGCGGCGGCATTGTTCGAATTGATCTAGCTGAGGCTGACGGCCTAGCACCGCTGCGCGTAGGTCAAAACTATCGGTGGTACTTCTCTATTGTCAATCCTGGCGATCGCTCTAAAGACATCTCTGTCGACGGCTGGATACAGCGCATCGATTTAGCCACCTGGGTTCAGCAGCAGGGTTTAGAAGAAGGCGTTGTAGAACAGATTGACGGTTCGCTTTCGCTGACGCAGGCCAGCGTTCTACACGAGCAGATGGGCTTATGGAGCGATGCCGCCCTTGTGCTCAATGAGCTGAGACGCACCCAGCCAACAAACCTGAGCGTGGCAGCTGAATGGGAGAGCCTGCTGGCAGCGGTTGGGTTAGAAAACCTGAGCCACGAACCCGTTGCTGACCGGCTGATGGCCTCTCGCACTGGCTTGCTCGACTAGCCTTGCAGAGCGCTACCAAAAGCGGTCTATTCTAAATACTGTGGATTATCTTGCAGCAGCCGCTCTGCTGCATCAGGTGCCACCGGCTTTGCAAAAAAATAGCCTTGACCATATTCACAGTTAAGCGATCGCAGCCGCTGCGCCTGACTTTCGGTTTCTACGCCTTCGGCAACGACGCTCATCTTGAGATTGTGCCCCAGTGCGATGATGGTCTTTACAATCTCGGCATTTTCGCAGGTATCTTCCATGCGCATGACAAAAGACCGATCGACCTTCAGCGTATCGATTGGAAAGCGATGTAGATAGCTCAAAGATGAATAGCCCGTGCCGAAGTCGTCGATGCCAATTTTCAAATCTAGGTCTTTAAGGCGCAGCAGCACCGCAATCGAAGAATCGACGTTGTCCATCACGACGCTTTCGGTCAGCTCTAGCTTTAGCGTATGTCGGTTATACTGAGTTTTTTCCAAGATTTCGGCAATGCGGTTCACTAAGTTTGTCTCTGTAAACTGCTGTCCCGAAAGATTGACGCTCACAAACAGGTCAGCCAAATGAGGATACTTTTCGTGCCATGTTCGAGTTTGGCGGCAGGCTTCTTCAATCACCCAGTAGCCAATCGGGACAATCAGGCCATTCTCTTCTGCCAGTGAGATAAAATCGTTAGGAAAAATCAGTCCCTTCTCAGGATGCTGCCAGCGAATTAGCGCCTCAAAGCCGGCAATTTTCCCAGTCGAGAGATCGATTAGCGGCTGATAGTGCAGGCGCAGCTGCTGCTGCTCAACCGCCTGATGCAGGTCGGCTTCGAGCAAAAAACGAGTAGAAGCCTGCGATCGCATACCGGTCGAGAAAATTTGCAAGCGCGACTTTCCCTGCTGCTTGGCGCGACGCATCGCTGTCTCAGCATCTTGCAGAAAGCTGGTTGGCTCGGAGATTTGAGTCAGCGTCTGAAGCGCAATACCGGCACTGACGGTGTTAATTAGTTTGTGATCTTCAAAAAAGATCGGATGTGCCAGCTCTTCCTGCAGACGCTTTGCCAGCGCTGCCACCTGATAATCGTCAATCACCCGCTCTAGCAGCACTACAAACTCGTCGCTTTCTAAACGCACTAGCCGAGCCTGCCTAGGGAGAGAATGCTGCAGCCGTTTAGCAATGGTCTGCAGCAAGTAGTCGCCGGTCGCATGGCCGAAACTTTCATTCACCTTTTGCAGCCGATCAACGTCTAAAAAAATGGCTGCTGCCTGCTGTTTGTCTGTTTGAGAACGATTTAGCAGCCGCTGTAAGTGCAGTAACAGCCAGGTACGGTTGGGTAGCCCCGTCGTAGAATCATAGAAGGTGCGATAAAACTCTTTGTAGGCCAGCATGCCAATGGCTGAGCACAGATAGACGCTAGCCGGCAGCACCAGCGGCACCCAAACGGTATTAGCGAATAAAAGACCAGTAATGCCTGAGAGCCCTAGTAGACCACCTAAAATCACAATGCCTAGCCCCAGCGGTCGCTTTAGCTGCCAAATTAGCAAGCTACCCAGACAGGCCCAGCTCAGCGTCCAGAGCAGCTCGGCCCACTGTGGCCAGTATCGAAATAGCGTGCGCTCGCCAAGCGCGGTGCTCAAAATCTGACTGGTGGCTTGAGCATGCATCAGCACCCCTGGTATGACAACTGCACGACTGTCGTCGAAGCCATAGGGCGTATAGAAATTATCTTTTGCACTGAGGGCGGTTGTGCCCACCAGTACCACTTTGCCGCGAATCCAGCTCGGGTCAAAATCGCCTTCTAACAGCTGCGTCAGCGTGATCTGTTGAGCGACTTGACTGGCTGAGCGATAGCGTAGCAGCGTTTGATAGCCGAGCGTATCGACGCTAAAGTAGCCGCCTGCGTTTGGCTGCAGTCGCTCAAACCGAATGTTCCCAATTGTGAGCGCTGCTCGCTCAAACTGTATGTCGGCCTGGTCGCTGAGGTACAGCAGCGCCAGCCGCAGTGAGAACGAATAGAATATCTCTGGACCGACCGCTGCGAACATGAAGTTACGCCGGACGACCCCGTCTGGGTCTAAGACAAAGTCGTTGAATCCAACCTGATCGGACGGAACCCCGGGTGGAGACGGCACGCTCTCTGCAGCGCTGCCTAAATTGGTAATGCTGATCACGTTGGGTGCCTGCAGCTGACGCGCCAGCGCTGCCTGAGTGCCGGGCGGATGAGCCACGTCTCGGTAAAGATCGAGGCCAATGGCTTTGGGATTATACGCCTGCAGCTTAGCAAGCAGGCGAGTCACAACCTGATCGGAAAGCGGCCAGGTGTTTTGCGCTTGAATATCGGTCTCGGTGATGCCAACAACTAGCAGCCGAGGGTCTGGAGAAAGCTCAGGCTGCGATCGCACCCAGTAGTCATAGACGGCCAGCTCTAATCTTTGAAACGCGCCTAAATACTTCACACCAGACAGCAATCCCGTCATGAGTAGCCCCACAACTAGAA
>JAAHIA010000445.1 GCA_010671975.1 Leptolyngbya sp. SIO4C1
AACCAATCGTGACCCTGACCCGGCGATGGCCTCGCGCAAACAACACGAGAAACGAGCCTATCGTCTGGAGTTCAGAGTACTAACGTACTCATACGCGCCTGAATAACTTTTGTCAGTCAATCAGCCTATCTTGAGTAGAAGTGTCCGTTCAAGTACTACTTCTACCTGAAAATACTGAATCAACATTAGGGAAAAGCAAAGGGATTTCAGAATAAATTAACAAAGCTATAGAACATTAGAAAGCTCTATCTTGTCTACCTTAAGGGAAAAATAGCCTGGATAAAGGCTGTTCATACTCTGGGATCTTGTAAGATTAGCGCTTTTTGAGTTGCTGCCAATTTATAAATAAAGGAGGAATATTATCTGTTTAAGTATGACTTTTTGTATATTAAGTAGCTATGAAACAAATATTTGGTTCTGGTGATAGCCTGTAGTGCTTTTATGAAGGATACTGTTCGGACTCACTGACCTATGCCTCGGATGGTTAGTATGGGAGCGTTCATTCGTAAGTATGAGTTCATGGCTGATTCTGCCTCGTCTAAAAAGTCGTCATCGAAGCCAGAAGACAATAATCAGCCGATTGAAGGGGGCTGTCGTCCAACGTTCTATATGAGTGCTGAACTGCTCGCCGCGATTGAGGAGCAGTGTGCGGTCGAGGGGAATAAGAAGCGTTCACCCTTTGTGGTTGAACTCCTGGAGCTGGCCTTAACCTCCCCGATGGGTCAGCAGATGCGGGCCAATGCCCAGAAACATCGGCGCAATCTGGTTCATGAGCTAGAGGCAAATCTGATTTTGTTTAACGAGCATGTGCCAATGGAGCGGATTCAGCAGCTGGCGGAGGGTAGCCAGCGCAATGCGGATCAGATGTTGGTGCGACTGGTGTTGCTGGGGCTGCGTGTGTATGAACGGTCCCTGGCTCGGTTGGAATCAGAAATTGAGGGCAGTAGTGAGTTGCCTTGAGGTTGATGTCAGTCGTACTTTCCGAGTTCTGTGGGAATATCCGGATGCTGAATTCCCTTTGAGCAGAATTGACTAGCCGTCCCCGTTGATACATCAATATCGTCGGTATGTCCGGGGTTCAGGGAATCAGGATGACGGATTTGTGTATCGCCATGGCGTTTTGACTGGGTGGATTCCATCTGGGAAGGTTCATGGGTTTTTGGAATAGGGGGGCGATTGCGATCGCGCTGAGGTGCCCGTTGGGTCAGTTTTGGTTAGCTGACTGAGGGGCTCTATGGATCGGTATCTGACGCACAGCTTTGTGGCGTTGACCTGGGCTGAGGCGGTTCGGTTGGCTCGGTTGGAGGGACTGCCACCAGATAATATTCGCCACACACCGGATGTGGAGTTGCTGCATCGGACGGACTGGTGGGCGTGGTGGTCAGATGAGGTGTTGACTATGGCATTGGGGCTGCCTGAGTCGGTGCGATCGCAGGAGCTATCCTCAGATGCAGAAGCGTTGATCACCGATGTTTGGGCGAGTGAGTCGCTGGCCCCGACCTGTGGGTGGCAGGCTCTGGCCCCGGTCAGGCGGATTGTGCGCCAGGAGCCACTTTCGATGAGTCGGTTGCTCAGTGACTATCAGATAGAGACGCGGGAGCGGCTGACGGTGGAGTTGCAGACCGGAGAGCTGAGTGTGCGTTATCAGCTGTGGCAGAGTTTACCAGACGGCTATCTGTGTGACATCAGCTTTGATTTGCCAGCGACGGATAGTTAGGACGGCTATAACTGCTATTTCAAAAGGCAAGTTAATCGCTAATGAGATTGCTGGAGTGAACGACAGACAAACAGGATCGCATTCGCATCTTGAGCGATAATACGCAAGTTCGCCTAGGTTGTCTGTGGGGGGTAGCGGGGTTAGATTGTGAGATTTGACTTGAATTTGCGATCGCAAGTTCGGCAGCAGCTCCAGACGCTGGCCAGTGAGATGAAGACCTGGCAGGCCCAGGCGGAGATTAGCCAGGCAGAACTTGAGAAGATTCGCAAGGCAATTGGGTTCTTTGAGCATACGCCCCAGCGAACCAAGCTAACCGTCGCAGGGGTGGATGGTAGTGGCGACTTTCCGTCGTTGAGCTACGCTGACACGTTTATCTATCTGACGGTGGCTCAGGGGGTAATGTACGCTGCCGACCGGATTACGGGGCTGAGGGAGGTGGCTCCGGCACTGGAGCCGACGATTCGGGTTTCGTGGCTGCCAATGAACCGGGCAGTAGCTCACCAGGCGTTGGAAGAGACCCTGGCGGAGCTGGCGAAGCAGCCTTTACTGGCAGTGATTGAGCAGTCAGACTATGGACAGCTCAAAGCCCAGGAGACGGGTAAGACTATCTCCTCAGCTGAGTTGTTGAAACACCTGATCCGACCCGATGCCAGCGATACCAGCAACCTTGCCATTCAGCTACGATCAACGGCTGAGCTGGGGACTGCCCTGAGACTGTTGGCAAGGGATGACGTGCCTGATTATCTACTGGTCGATACAACGTTACGTCACCTGACGGAGGAAGGTCTAGAGCGGCAGGTGGTGCTATCTCGGGCGGATGTGGTGCCGGAGGACCTGAGCAGCATTAGCGAATTTAGTGAGCAGCAGATCGCCTTTGCGACCCAGCAATTTGCCCAGTGGGGCGAACATTGGATTGGTCGGGTGCTGATGGGAGATACGCAGGGGCCAGGGGGCTTTGAGGCGGGACCAGACTTTTTGCCGGGGACAGTGGCGGCAGTGCAGCGTCGGTTGGGCTTTTTGCGACGGGGTCATACGCGGTTGTTTTCTCCCTTTGACCCGGACTTGGGAGATGAGTATCGGTCGCTGTTGCCGGATATTCTTTGTGCTCTGGAGCAGGGACGGGTGCTGATTGTGGATACGACCCTGATGGGTGAGCTGGAGCAGTTTTTGCTGACGACGGTGGTGGCGCGATCGCTGTTCACATTGCGTCGGGCGTTGCGCAGTGTGGAGTCGGTGGTGGACTTGCCAGAAGCGTTGAGGCAGGCGTTTGGTAATGAGGATGGTCAGGGTCAGGTGGGGCTGAGGACGTTGGCGAATGAGCTGGTGGCCAGGGTAGAGAAAGGGCAGTTGCCCTATGTGGATGGGGAACGACTACGTCCGACGGATGAGCTGCCTTATGTGAATGTGGTGGTGGAGGAAGCGCCCAGTGTGCTAAATCCGCAACGGATGCGGTTTGGGTCGGTGTTTCGGGATATTTCGCGCCAGGGGCGCAAGTTTGGCATTGGGCTGACGGTGGTGAGTCAGCAGGTGAGTGAGATTGATGATGGGGTGCTGACTCAGCTGAATACGGAGCTGGTGGTGGCGTTGGGGAATGAGGCGGAACGGAAGGCGGCGATTCGGAATGGGTCGGCGGACCTGTCTGGGTTTGAGCGGGAACTGCAGGTGATGGGAAAGGGCCAGGTAGTGGTGGCGGCTTCTTATAAGGATGTGCCGTTGCCGGTGCAGGTGCCGGAGTTTGATCGGCTAGAAAGCTGAGAATGTAGAGTTTTCAGTTTAGGAGCTAATTTAGGAATAGATACTATAGGGCTACGAATGACTTAAGGGGCAACTGGGAAATCTCTGTGAGAGTTTGTTTGGATACGAGTGTATTAAATCGGCCTTTTGATGATCAGACGCAACCTCGCATTGCGCTAGAAACGCAGGCCTTGCGGACGATTTTGCAGTTGATAGAGTCAGGCCAGGTTGATTTAGTGGGCTCAGCGGTCCTGGACTATGAAAATAGTCGCAATAGCTCGCAGATGAGGCGGCAGCGGGGGCAGCAGGGTTTGGAACTGGCGAGACGGTATCAGAATTTGGATGCTGTCGTTACTCAGCGGGCATCAGAACTGGAGCAACAGGGGCTCAAGGCTATGGATGCATTGCATGTATCTTGTTCTGAAGCGGCCCAGTGTGATTATTTTTTGACCTGTGATGATCGGCTGATGAGGCGA
>JAAHIA010000446.1 GCA_010671975.1 Leptolyngbya sp. SIO4C1
GCCGAGCTTAGGATTAGAAAAAATGCGGCTCGCTCGCTGCAGATCTTTAAACAGCAGCGTGTTGCGCTTATAGGCGCTAAACCGCCGCGCGAAGCCCAGCGTCAGCACTTTTGGATCGAGCAGCCGGTTGACGGCATTGACATCATCAGAGGCTTCTTTACGGGCTAGCCGCGCCTGGCGCACCCTGTCGCGCGTGTAGGCAATCAGCCGCGCTTTTAAGATCTGATGCCGCCGCCATAAAATGTCGTCAGGAATGGACTCGATTTTGCTCCACAGGTCGAGGTGGGTGAGCTTGTCTTGCCAGTCTGAACCCAGATAGTCGTTGTAAAGATCGGCCATCAGCGGCGCTACCCAGCTAGGGGAGTGAATGCCGTTGGTGACGTGAGTGATAGGAACCTCAGCCTCAGGTTTTCCTGGATAGAGACCCTGCCACATCTGACGCGAAACTTCTCCGTGGCGCTGGCTGACGCCGTTGGCGGCGCGCGTCATCCGCAAGGCCAGGGCGCTCATGCTAAAAGGCTCTCCAGCGTTCTCAGGACGCCGCGCACCCAGCGCCAAAAACTCCTCGCGCGTCATGCCCAACCTCGGCCAGTATTCTGCAAAGTAAGTTTCCATCATCTCTGCTGAAAATACGTTGCCGACCGGGACCGGGGTGTGGGTTGTAAAGATGGCGCGATCGCGCACGGCCTGCTTAACGGCTTCTAGCGGGCGTTCGCTTTGCTCGGTCTCCAGCAGTATTAGCTCTAGCAGAGCAAAGGCCGCGTGCACCTCATTGAGATGGTAGAGGGCGGGCTCAATGCCTAGCGCCTGCAGCACGCGAACACCGCCAATGCCCAGCAAAATTTCCTGTGCCATCTGGGTAGCCAAGTTGCCGCCATAGAGCCGCTGCGTCAGCTGCCGATCGCTGGAATCGTTTTCGAGAATATCCGTATCGAGCAGATAGAGGTTGCTGCGACCGATGCGCACCTGCCAGATCTGCGCTTTAACCCGCCGCTGCCGAATGGTGACCTTGATTTTGAGCGGCTGGCCATATTCATTGCAGACCCGCTCTAGCGGCAGATGGTCAAAGTCGTTATCAATATAGGAGGCTTCTTGCCAGCCGCTGCGGTTGAAATGCTGGGTAAAGTAGCCCTGCTTGTAGAGCAGCCCAATACCAATGGCTGGCAAACCAATGTCTGAGGCCGATTTGAGATAGTCGCCGGCCAGCACGCCCAGCCCGCCGCAGTAAGAGGGCAGCGATTCGTGAATGCCAAACTCGATGCAAAAATAAGCAACCGGATGGTCAGCGCTGACTTCAGCAATTGCCGTCTTCGGCTTGAGTGGTTCGCGCCGCAGGTAGGCTTGAAACTGCTCCGACAGCCGCTGCAGCCGCTTGAGGTAGGCCGGATCTTCCGCTAGCTGCCACAGTCGCTCCTGCGTTGCCGACTCTAGCAGCAGCACCGGGTTGTGCTGACAGCTTTGCCACAGCCCCGGATCGATGCTGCTAAACAGCGAAACTCGCTCGGGTGTCCAGCTCCACCAGTAGTTATAGGCAAAGTCTGCTAGCGATCGCACCGGCGCAGGCAGCTTGGCACGCAGTTGACGACTTGAATTCATAGAGCGATCCACAATTTTGTTCAATCCAGCGCCAAAACGGCTGGGGTATAGTTGACTCAATCAACATTGAATCAAGCTTTTAACCAGTATGTCGCCTGCACTGACCCAATTTGGTAGTCAAATGTCCCACCTGACCGGGGTACGGGCAATCATGAAGGATATCATTGAAACCCTACATGCGGGACAGGGCCAAGATTTTATTAACCTCAGTGCGGGCAATCCGGTCATTTTGCCAGAAGTTGAGCAGCTCTGGCGCGACTGCACAGCCGAACTGCTTGCAAGCAGTGACTACGGGGAAGTAGTCTGTCGCTACGGCTCCAGTCGGGGCTATGAACCTTTTATAGCAGCCGTTCGCGACGACTTTAACCGCCGCTACGGGCTAAATTTGAGCGATCGCAACCTGCTGGTTACCCCCGGCAGCCAGGCGCTTTACTTTCTAGCCGCCAACGCCTTTGGCGGCTATACAGACTCAGGCCAGCTCAAAGAGATTGTACTCCCACTGAGTCCTGACTATACCGGCTACGGCGGCGTCAGCCTCTACCCGGAGGCGCTACATGCCTATCGGCCTACGCTCGAGCTTAGCGCCAGCCAGCATCGCTTCAAATATCGACCTAATTTTGACCAGCTCGAAATTAGCAGCACCACTGGTTTTGTGCTTTTCTCGCGGCCCTGCAACCCGACTGGCAACGTGCTCAGCGATCAAGAGGTGCAGCAAATTGCCCAGCTAGCCGCTCCGCACGGCGTGCCGGTCTTTGTAGATTCAGCCTATGCTCCGCCCTTTCCGGCGCTCAACTTCACTGAGATGCGGCCAATTTTTGCTGATAACATTGTCCACTGCCTCAGCCTGTCTAAGGCCGGGCTGCCCGGCGAGCGCGTTGGCGTGGCGATTGGGCCTGAGCCGATTATTCGCGTGCTGGAATCGTTTCAAACGAATCTGTGCATTCATTCGTCTCGCTATGGGCAGGCGATTGCCGCTCGCGCCGTTCGCTCCGGCGCGCTAGCTGACCTGTCGCAGCGGGTGATTCGGCCTCACTATCAGTCTAAATTTGCCGTGCTCGAAACCACGCTCGACCAGACGATGCCGGATATTCCCTGGTTTTTGCATCGAGCTGAGGGCTCTATTTTTGCTTGGCTGTGGCTACAGGATCTGCCCCTGCGCGACTGGGAGTTTTACCAAGCGCTCAAGGCTTACGGCGTCATTATTGTGCCGGGCAGTCCCTTCTTTCCCGGCCTCAAAGAAACTCAGTGGCCGCACCTGCAGCAGTGTTTTCGTCTCAGCCTGACCGCCACCGAGCCCGAAATTGTCAAAGCCATCAGGCATCTGGCGGCGCTGGTCGATCGCGTCTATACAAAGGTGGGCGTTTAGGTGAAGCCAGACTTTGACAATCACAGCTTTGAAGATTGGCTAGAAGCAGGCCGCATTGTGGGAGCCCATGGCCTCAAGGGCGAGGTCAGGGTTTATCCTAATAGCGATTTTCCCGAGCGCTTCATAGTGCCGGGCGAGCGCTGGCTGCTGACACCGGGGGCCGCTGTGCCGCAAAAAGTGCAGCTACAGCAGGGACGCTATCTTAGCGGCAAGGGCCTCTACATTGTCAAGTTTGCTCAGGTCGACTACCGCGACCAGGCGGAGGCGCTGCGCGACAGCCGGCTGCTGGTTTCGCCTGACGATCGCCTGCCGCTTGAGGCCGGCGAGTTTCACGTAGCCGATTTGATTGGCCTGACGGTAGTTCTGCAGTCAACCGGGGCGACAGTTGGGACGGTCGTCGATCTCTACAGCGCCGGTAACGACCTGCTGCTGGTAGAGCTAGCGGCCCAGAGCGATGCGCCCCAAACGGTGCTCATTCCCTTTGTAGAAGCCATTGTCCCTACGGTCGATCTGGCAAATGGCCGGGTCGAAATTGACCCGCCGGCTGGCCTATTGCCCTGAGTCTGCTAGCAGCTGCCGTAGGCGCACCAACATCGTTTCGTCTTCAATTCGCTGCTCGTGATAGCCGCGCTGCCAGACAGGTGCACCCGGCTGCCCACGCACTAGATTGATCCGCTTAGCAGCGGCGGCTTTGAAGCGAGCAATAAACGCGGTTAGGGCATGCGGCTTAGGCTGCGATCGCGGGTAGGTCGATTTTGACTCAGCCTGTCGATTATCTTGTCGACTGTCTACAATCACCACGGCGCGAATGCCGTCTGGCAGCACCCGCCAGCGGTCCAACCGGATATTTTGATAAGCCTGAGCAGTCCGCAGCCACTCATCTGCTGCAATCTGTC
>JAAHIA010000447.1 GCA_010671975.1 Leptolyngbya sp. SIO4C1
TCAGGGAAACGCGCCTAGCTCAGCCAAACTTGGTTCGTCAATTTCGATGATGGCAATGCGACTGTCCCAGCCGACAGGACCACGCAGATGGAACAGCGATTGATAAGCCGCCAGCTCAAGCGGCTGCCATAGTCCTAGCTTTAGGCTAATCGCGACCAGCAGCACCGCTGCTATTCCAGGAAGTAGTTGCCAAACATGATATGGCCGCAGTCTCATAAAATTGTGGCGTCACTTGCCCTTCCTTCAGGATGCCCAGAATCGCGATAGCTCAGCAAGTGCTTAGCAATGAATTCAGCCAATTGACGCAAATTCTGTCCGTTAAGGCTGCCGAATCGCCACCGCCGTCCTTTTTACACCTTCTACAATGAATTAGAGAATGGATTAAATTAAATAAATTCAAGACTATTCCGCATTCATGGCTTTTTCTTCGGTAACGCGCGCGCTTGGCAAAGCTCCCCTCATCGCCGAACTGCTCAACAAGCTAGACCAGCAGCAGCAGCTAACCCTTAACGGTATGCCCCGGCTACCTAAAGGACTGGTCGCCAGTGCCATTGCGCAGGCGCAAAACCGACCGCTGCTAGTCGTCACAGCTACTTTAGAAGAAGCTGGTCGCTGGTCGGCACAGCTCGAAGCTATGGGCTGGGCCAGCGTTGCTTTTTATCCCACCTCTGAAGCCTCGCCCTACGACCCCTTCGATCAGGAGTCTGAAATGACCTGGGGCCAGCTGCAGGTGCTAGCCGATCTGATTCAGCCGGAAACTAAGCCGCTGGCGATTGTTGCCACCGAGCGAGCGCTGCAGCCGCATCTGCCGCCGGTAGCAGCCTTTAAGCCCTACTGCCTGCGAGTTGCGCAGGGCATTGAGCTGAACCTGAAGGAACTGAGCCGGCAGCTAGCTACGCTGGGCTATGAGAAAGTCCCCACGGTTGAAACGGAAGGCCAGTGGAGCCAGCGCGGCGACATCATCGACGTTTTTCCAGTCTCGGCCGAGCTACCGGTGCGCTTAGAGCTGTTTGGCGATGAGCTAGAGCGGTTGCGTGAGTTTGACCCGGCTAGCCAGCGCTCTCTCGATCGGATTAGCGAGCTGCTGCTGACCACAACTGACTACAGTCCCGTTTTAGCTGCCGCGCTAGAGGCTAAAGGCGCGCTGCAGGATCTGCTGCCACCCGAGACGCAGGACGGGTTTGACAGCGGGGTTCGCTTGGAAGGATTGCGTCGTTTTTTAGGCATTGCCTTTGATCAGCCGGCTTCGCTACTGGACTATTTGCCAGACAATACGCTGCTGGCAATTGATGAACCGGATCAGTGTCAGGCTCACAGCCGCCGCTGGTACGAGCAGGTGGATGACTACTGGCATGAAGTCTCGGAAAGCTTGGCTGCCAGCGAAGAGATTACCCTGCCGCCGCAGGGGCTAGTGCAGATTCATCGCCCGTTCGAGACGGTGCTTGTAGAGGCTGAAGTGTTTCCGCGACTCTATCTTTCTGAGATTGCCGAAGACGGCGAGGGTTTGAATCTGTCGAGCCGGCCGGTGCCAGCGATTCCGCACCAGTTTGGCAAGCTAGCTGAAACGCTGCGGGAGGAGCGCGATCGCAAATTCAGCATCTGGCTGATGTCAGCCCAGCCCAGCCGTTCGGTAGCGCTGCTGCAGGAGCACGACTGCCCAGCTCAGTTTATTCCCAACCCTAAAGACTACCCGGCAATCGAAAAGCTGCAGGCTCAGCAGGTGCCGGTCGGGCTAAAATATTCGGGCCTAGCTGAGCTCGAAGGGTTTATCCTACCGACCTTCCGAATTGTCGTCGTCACTGACCGCGAATTTTTTGGGCAACACACGCTGGCAACGCCGAGCTACGTGCGCAAGCGCCGCCGCGCCGCCTCTAAGCAAGTTGACCCGAACAAGCTGCGGCCGCGCGACTATGTCGTCCACCGCAACCATGGCATCGGCCAGTTCTTGAAGCTAGAGAGCCTCACCGTCGATGGTGAGACGCGCGAGTATCTGGTAATTCAGTATGCCGACGGGCTGCTGCGCGTGGCCGCCGACCAGATGGGCTCGCTGTCGCGCTACCGCGCCTCGGCGGAAAAAAAGCCCGAGCTCAACAAGATGACCGGCAAAGCTTGGGAGAAAACCAAAGGCCGCGCCAAGAAAGCCATTCAGAAAGTGGCGGTAGACCTGCTGAAGCTCTATGCGCAGCGATCGCAGCTCGAAGGCCACACCTATCCGGTCGATATGCCCTGGCAGCAGGAGCTAGAAGACTCTTTCCCCTATCAGCCAACGCCCGATCAGCTCAAAGCCACGCAGGATGTCAAGCGCGATATGGAAAGCCCGCGCCCAATGGATCGCCTGGTCTGCGGCGATGTTGGCTTTGGTAAGACTGAAGTTGCCATTCGCGCTATCTTTAAGGCGATTACGGCTGGCAAGCAGGTAGCGCTGCTCGCCCCGACCACGATTTTGACCCAGCAGCACTATCACACGGTCAAAGAACGCTTTGCCCCCTACCCGATTCAGGTAGGGCTGCTCAACCGCTTTCGCTCTGCTAGCGAACGCAAAGAGATTCTTAAGCGGCTGATCTCCGGCGAGCTTGATATCGTAGTGGGTACTCATCAGCTGCTCGGCAAAGCTGTCAAGTTCAAAGATTTGGGGCTGCTTGTCGTTGATGAAGAACAGCGCTTCGGCGTTAACCAAAAAGAGAAAATTAAGGCGCTCAAAACTCAGGTCGATGTGCTCACGCTCAGCGCTACCCCAATTCCTCGCACGCTCTACATGGCGCTTTCTGGCGTACGTGAAATGAGCCTGATTACTACGCCGCCGCCGTCACGCCGCCCGATTAAAACTCACCTCGCGCCGCACGATGATGAGAAGGTGCGTGCGGCCATTCGCCAAGAGCTGGACCGGGGTGGACAGGTCTTCTACGTCGTGCCGCGCGTCGAAGGCATTGAAGAGATTGCCGGTCGAATTCGCGAGATGATTCCTCAGATTCGGCTGGCGATCGCTCACGGTCAGATGCCCGAAGGCGAGCTAGAAGCCACCATGCTGGGCTTTAGCAACGGCGATGCCGACCTGATGGTTTGCACCACCATCATCGAGTCGGGGCTGGATATCCCGCGCGTCAACACGATTCTGATTGAAGACGCCCATAAATTTGGCCTTTCTCAGCTCTATCAGCTGCGCGGACGGGTCGGTCGCTCTGGCATTCAGGCCCACGCCTGGCTGTTTTACCCAAAGCAAAATCAGCTTTCTGACAAAGCCCGCAAGCGCCTGCGCGCAATTCAAGAGTTTACCCAGCTCGGCTCCGGCTATCAGCTGGCTATGCGCGATATGGAGATTCGCGGTATCGGCAACCTGCTGGGCGTGCAGCAGTCGGGCCAGATGGAAACCATCGGCTTCGATCTCTACATGGACATGCTCGAAGAAGCCATTGCCGAGATTCGCGGTCAGGAGATTCCGCAGGTCGATGAGACCCAGGTCGATCTGAAAGTCACGGCCTTTATTCCCACTGACTACATTCCAGATATTGACCAGAAGATGTCGCTCTACCGATCGCTGGTCGCAGCTGACAGTAAGCGCGAGCTGATGCAGATTGTTGCCGACCTCAACGATCGCTGTGGCAACCTGCCGCCAGCGGTGGCTCAGCTGGTCAAAGTGCTTGAACTCAAGCAGATTGCCAAGCCGCTCGGCTTTTCTCGCATTAAGCCTGAAGGCAAACAGCACGTGATGCTGGAAACCCCAATGGAAGGCCCGGCCTTTAAGCTCTTGCAAGACAGGCTGCCGAGTCATCTCAAATCGCGCTTTGTCTACACCCCTGGCAAAGTCACCGTGCGTGGCCTCGGCGCGATCAAGCCCGATAAGCAGTTGGAAAGCTTAATTGAGTGGTTAGGCTATATGCAAGGGGC
>JAAHIA010000448.1 GCA_010671975.1 Leptolyngbya sp. SIO4C1
CCCCGTCGGCAACTCATCCCCATCGACTTGAGAAACTGACGGACTTGCTCTCGGCTACGCTCTATACCTGTCAATTCTTTGATCTTCGCTGCCGACGGGTGGGGGTAGTGCCAGCCAAAGCTGACCCCGACAGACAAACGGAATTCATAAAAAAAACTAGACCCTCGCTTGGCAGAGGCTAAAGCCGGTCAAAGAGCCGTCTTTTTCGTCGATGCGGCTCATTTTGTCTTGGGAGCTCACCTAGGATTTGTCTGGTGCTTTGAGCGCTTATTTGTCAAATCAGGCTCAGGACGGCAGCGCTTCAATGTGCTCGCAGCCTTGAATGCTCTGACCCATGAGTTGATTACGGTGACCAACGAAGCCTATATCAACGCCCATAGTGTCTGTGAACTACTCGACAAATTAGCTTTGCTAGGATTGAGCCTACCTATCACACTGGTATTAGACAACGCTCGTTATCAAAAATGTGCCTTGGTCTTTGAGAAGGCAGAGGCGCTTAATATTGAATTGTTGTATCTGCCACCTTATTCCCCCAACCTCAACTTGATTGAGCGGCTCTGGAAGTTCGTTAAGAAGCAGTGCTTATACTCGATCTACTATCCTGATTTCAGCCTGTTCAAAGCCGCTATCTCTGATTGTTTGGCACAATGTCATACGACACACAAAGAAGCACTTGACTCTTTGTTGTCACTGAAGTTTCAGTCATTCAAAAACATAAAGTCTATGACCTGACAAGGTATAACTTCACCTCCTTGATGCACAACTGCATTGAGCAGGGGCTGCTGGCGCAGAAGGCAGATGCCACGGTGCAGGCGGCAATCCAGGCGCTGCAGCGAGGTGAAAAGCCGGTGATTGCCGTGGCGAATACGATGGGCAGCTTCATTCAAGCCTATGCCGATGCCCACGATCTAGAGGCCGGCGATTCTATCGATCTCTCCTTTGGCAATCTGCTAGAGCGCTATCTGGAACGCTCGCGCGATGTGATTACCCGTGACTATCGCGGTCAGATGACGCGGCACCGGCTCAGCGATGAGCAGCTAGGCGAGATTGGGCTGGAAGCTTACGAGGATGCCCTGGAGACGATTCGAGCAGACGATTTCTCGGCTATTCCGATCAGTCCGATTGACTACATCGAGCAGCAGCTCGAGCGAGCAGGATACCGGGTGGCGGAGGTGACGGGTCGCAAAGCCGGACTGAACTACGCCGCCGATGGCTTTACCACTTACAAAGTCCGACCGGAGCAAGAAACGACGGCGAAGGCCAAAATCGATGCGGTGGCGAGATTTAATGCCGGGGATGCCGATGTCATTCTGCTGAACTGCTCAGGCTCTACCGGTATCTCGCTGCACGCCTCGGAAAAGTTTGCTGACCAGCGTCCGCGCCACATGATTGTGGCGCAGGCGGAGCGGGATATCAACGTGTTCATGCAGATGCTAGGACGCATCCACCGCACAGGACAGGTGAGACTGCCCAGCTACACGCTGCTGATGGGGGATATCCCAGCAGAAAAGCGACCGGGCGCAATTCTCTGTCGTAAGATGGCCAGTCTCAACGCCAACACAACCGCTGCCCGTGAAACGGATATTTCGCTGAGCAACGTGGTGGATTTCATGAATTCCTACGGGGAGCAGGTCGTGACGGAGCTACTGACTGAGGATCCAGACCTGAATGCCAAGCTGGACTATCCCACGGTTCAGGCCAGCAACGACGCTTCTGAGATTGCGTTAGTAAAGAAGGTGACAGGCCGGATTCCGCTGCTGCCGATTGAAGAACAGGAAGCTGTTTACAGCCTGATTGAAGGGGAATATCGCGACCTGGTGGACCAGGCGCGGGCGATGGGGGAGAACATCCTAGAAGCCGACCAGTTGGATCTAGATGCCAGACCGTTAGCGCAGATGGAGGTGATTCCCGATAGTGGCGATACCCAGAGCGAGTTTACTGGGCCAGTGTTTCTAGAAGTGGTCGATGCCAAGAGTCAGACAAAGCCGCTGACACAGCTGCAGATGATGAATGCAGTTCGAGACGGGATAGGGCTTACTCAGGTGGACGTTGTTGAGGCGCATGACCGGGCTGAGGTAGAGGCGATCGCACGCAAACAGACCACCACTACTCTCCAGAGGCTGAAGCAAGCTACAGACCAGTATCGAACAGCAGCCGGGGTTCGCAAACGAGATGCAGATGCGATCGCAAAGTTCACCGAACGCATTGATGCCCAGTATCATCACATCGCCAGCATTCTAGATGAGTTTGTTCCGGGCACTGCGGTGCAGGTGATGACTCCCGACAGCAAGCAGACTTTTTACGGCGTGATTGCAGGCATTCAGCAGAAGAATCGTTCCAGCAATCCTGTCGCGTCTAGTACTTGGAAGATGCACATCCTGGTTGCCGATGCTGTGCGGCAGTTCAACCTACCGCTCTCGAAAGTGAACTCAGGGCGGGAGAGTGCTCTGTCGATCACCTTGAAAGAACAGGACTTCTTCGGCAACGATGTCTATGCGCTGTTCGACCTGAACCAGACGACGGGACGCATCAAGCGACAGATCTTTACCGGCAATCTGATCAGAGCCTTTGAGAAATATCCTAGCGGTAAGCTGGTGAACTACACCGACGATCAGGGCAACGTTCGGCAAGGGCTGATGATGCCCAAGAGTTTCGATATTGCTGAAGCGCTGACCAAGGAACCGATTACCTTTAGCCAGCCCCATCAGGTGATGACATTCATCACAGAGCTGACTGACCGCGAGGGCGTGGTCAAGACGCTGGATGAGCTGCTGATGGTCAAGGCGCAGAAGGCTGGCGATGGGTTTGTCTTGCAGGTGCCCAAAGCCAAGGAGTCAGGCGGCAAATATTACCTGGATGAAGACCTGATCACGGCAGCAGGCTCGGACTTTTACTCGGTGAGTGACCGGATGGAGGTGGTGATCCCGTCCTATCGGTTGGAGCAGACGCTGACGGTGTTGATGAAGCAGCGCAACTATACCCTGTCAGCGTTTGAGTATCAGGAGATTGCCAGGGACTTCCTGGGAATTAAACTGCCGGAATTTAAGGTGATTGAGCCGGAGGCTGTGCCGGTTCAGGCTGAGGTAGGGAATGCGATCGCGCCTCAAATCCCAACAGCAGACGTCGTTAAGCCACCTACAGTCAAACCAGGGGCGCTGGAGAAACGCATCATTCGCTTCCTCCGGGAAGCGGGTATTCAGCAAGCGGTGCTCGATAGTGACGATTTCCATTTCAAGATAGAGAATGAGCCCTATATTCCGCTGGTGATTGAGCGGCATGGCGGTGAGCTGTATCTGACTCACTATCTTGCTCAGAACGGGGACACCTTCATCGACACCGAAATGGTCTTTACGGTTCAACCAGACGGTCAGCTGCAGTTCAAAGAAACCGCTGTTCAAAATTCGCTGCAGGGCGGAGAACTTAGAGCACCCGACCGCAGTTTTGCTCAAATTTTCTCTAAGAATATCCTGGCTCAGGGCTTTGCTGAAGCGGCGAAAGCACAATTCCAGGCTCAGGAAAAAGTCGCTGAGTCGGTTTCTGCTGAAGCGGTGAATATCAAGCGCGACGAGCCAGATCTATTCGATACGACTCAATTCACGTCAGCCCCAGATCGCCATCAAATGGATGTCACCGGTCCCGATCCAAGCTGGGATATGCCTGACAAGTCGAATGTAAATGCGCCCCCCTCACCGACGCCTCCAGCCAAGCCTCTGGCTCCTCAAAAACGGTCTGTGCCTCAGCCCTGATTGACTGACAAAACTAGAGGGTCGAGCAGGTCAAAAGGTTGCTATGAGGCAATTTCAGATGGCATAGATGGGAGTCAGCGTTCTAGAATCAGATACCACTCAAACCCATAGAACGCTGTGAAA
>JAAHIA010000449.1 GCA_010671975.1 Leptolyngbya sp. SIO4C1
AACGAATTTGGGTCGCTGGCATGCCCTCAAAGAGACGCTCC
Organism: Leptolyngbya sp. SIO4C1; assembly: GCA_010671975.1. Taxonomy (GTDB): domain Bacteria; phylum Cyanobacteriota; class Cyanobacteriia; order Phormidesmidales; family Phormidesmidaceae; genus SIO4C1. The sequence goes on from JAAHIA010000449.1 coordinate 42, forward strand.
GCTCAGCACGAGAATTCATCCGAGTGGGTCGATCTGATATCAACCGCCAGCAAATCTTCGCCCCAGATCACCTGACTCACCTCAAACGCTTCGCCTCGGTCGGGTCGCCAGTCTTTACTGATAAACTTTTGGTTGCAGTCCACCACGGCACCGTCAAATAGATGTCCGATTGAGCCGTAGACATCGCGCAGGATCATCGGTACCGAAGGACGGTGCAGCTGGCCGCGAGAATGGGTGCTGCGTGCCTTGTATTTAGCTCTAGGAAACAGGCCGTAGAGGTTTTTTAGCGAGGCTGATAGCAGCGGTGAGCCCTTGAGGCTGGTAATTTTAAAAGCGCCCACAGAGATTCGACAGTCAACTTCCTGGAGCAGCTTAGGAGCCCACATTTCGGCATAGCGCACGGGGGTCTGGGCTAGGTTGGGGTAGGCGACCATCGGCAGTGTATCAGCGTCAATTAGCTGCATCCCTGTATCAAGAATCTCATAGAGGCCGTTGCGGCTGGCAATTTCAGAGAGCGATTTTGGTGAGCAGACCCCTTCGACGATGAGCACCTCGGCCTCGGGGCTGGCAGCCCTAAGCCCTTGCAGCACCTGACTTAGCACCGGCATACTGACGGTGACCGGCGGCCCTACCGGATAGCCCAAATTTGGCTTGACTAAAATCCGCTTTGCCGCTTGTGCCGCAGGCGGTGGACTATAGACAAAGTCTGCTGTTTTGGCGAGCATCGCCTGATTTTGCTGAATTGTTTGAGCAATCATGACCTTTACTGTCGTAACCAAGGGCTTTAAGCAGCAGTTTGACCGCTGGACCGATGCTTTGGACACTGCCAATCGCCTGAAATCTGAGCTCAAAAGCTGGTTTGTCGATATTCGCATCTTTAACGATGAAAATCTGGTGTGGATGTACAGCAAGCTGCGCGCTCATCCAGAGTATATTGGCCCCGGCACCTACGATCGTCTGGTGCAGCTGTTTGTGGCCGAAGCGCAGGCAGAATCGCTAACGCGCGCGCCTTGGCAGATCCGCGATCGCACCTTCACTTGGGGCGAGCAGACCTACCTGATGGGCGTCCTCAACGTTACGCCTGATAGCTTCAGCGATGGCGGTCAGTTTAATAGCGTTGAGACGGCGTTGAAGCAAGCCCAAGCGCTGGCTGCAGCCGGCATTGACATTTTAGACGTGGGCGGCCAGTCTACTCGACCCGGCGCAGCGCAAATCTCACTCAGCGAGGAGCTCAGTCGCGTATTGCCCGTGATTGAGGCGATTCGGGCCGACGCCCAGCTACAGAGGGTGCCCGTCTCAATCGATACCACCCGTGCCGCCGTGGCTCGCGCCGCGATCGCGGCTGGGGCTGACATCATCAACGATATTTCGGGTGGCACCTACGACGCCGACATGTTCAAAGCCGCCGCCGATACGGACGTACCCCTGATTCTCATGCACCTGCGCGGCACGCCTGAAACCATGCAGCAGCAAACCAACTATGACGACGTCATGGCTGAGATTGCCAGCTTTTTGCACCAGCAAATCGAGGTAGCCACGGCCGCTGGCGTAGCGCGGCAGAATATCTGCATTGACCCCGGCATCGGCTTTGCCAAAACCTATCCGCAAAATTTGATTATCCTGCGTCAGCTGCGTCAGCTCGAAGCACTGGGCTGTCCGATTTTAGTGGGCGCATCGCGCAAAAGCTTTATCGGCTGGATTTTAGATCGCAGCGATCCGCAGCAGCGGGTTTGGGGCACCGCCGCCGCCTGCAGCGCCGCGATCGCAAACGGTGCCGACATTCTGCGCATCCACGACGGGGCAGAAATGGCCGACGTGGCAAAAGTGGCCGACGCAATTTGGCGCGACCGCCTGCCAACGGCCTGAACGGCCTGTCTGCTGGCCTATCTCCTAAGACAGATGTCAGCCAATCAGTCGCCGCCGCCGCCCTGAACTGGCTTAAAATACTCTACGAACTACTGATGAACACAACAGGGATTGAAGCTATGAAATGGTATCGGTCGGTCGTCAGCGTGCTGCTAGCTGCGATCGCAACGTTCTTGGTTAGCTGTAGCTCTGGTAGCAATGTGACAGCCCCCACCTATAGCCCAGATCAGCTGTCGCAGATTGAGATCTACGCTGGGCGGATTGCCGCCTCGCAGCAGCGGCTGCCTGAGCTAGTGCGCTATATCGAAAGAAAAGACTGGAACAACGTCGATAACTTCATTCACGGGCCGCTGGGTGAACTCAGAGCTCGCATGGTGCGTATGGCCAACCTGCTGCTGCCCGATGACAAAAAGCAGGCCACAGCGCTAGCCGAAGAAGTGGGTACACATCTTGAAGGTATCAGCCTGGCGGCTCAGGATTATGACTTTAGTCGAGCTGCCAACGAGTACAGCGAATTTGAACGCGACCTGACCGCGCTGCTCAATATCGTGCCAGAAGGTGCAAGACCTACCGCTGAAGAAAGCACCGAAAATAACGTTTACGAAATGGTCACGCCGGCAATTGAGCCTCAGGGTGAGCGTCCCGACGCTGAGGACATGGTGCGCCAGCCGGTTCTAAACGAATAGGGTTAGAACTGAGTCAGGCAGACTTTAGCTAGGCAAGACGTGGAGAAAGCGGGCTGCATCGACGGCGGAGCAGCTGATTCATTAGCCGCTTCCGGATTCCGCCCTCTCCACGTCCTCCCGTTACTTCTACCGAGTCGCCTATGAAACGCCGAGCTGCCATCGTTGGCTGCGGTATTGTCGGTGCCATGATTGCCTACGAGCTTAGCCAGGTTAGCGATCTTGAAGTTCACGTCTTCGATCGGCAATCGCCGGCTCAGGGGTCGACTGGTGCAGCTTTAGGCGTGCTTATGGGCATCATCAGCCATAAGGTTAAAGGCCGCACTTGGCGCTTGCGAGAGGCCAGCATTCGCCGCTACCACAGCCTCATCCCTGAGCTTGAGGCCAAGCTTGGGCAGTCGATTCCCTTCAACTATCAAGGTATTCTCAGTCTCTGCTTTGCCGCTGAGAGCTTAGAGCGCTGGCAGTCGCTACAGGCCAAGCGCCAAGCGCAGGGCTGGCCGCTCGAAATTTGGTCGCCATCGCAGCTGCACGCCCGCTGCCCGCATATTCAAACCAGCGGCGTTCAGGCGGCTATCTATTCACCTCAGGATGGTCAGGTCTCGCCGACTGAGCTGACGCTGGCGCTGGTGGCTGCCGCCGCACAGCAGGGCGCAGTGTTTCACTGGCAGACAGAGATTACCGGCCTGTGCGCTGACGGCCAGGCTTGCCAGCAGCTGCAGACTAGCGCCGGCACCGTCTCTGTCGACTGGGTTGTGCTCTCAGCCGGGCTAGGCTCTGCGGCGCTGAGTCAGGCTTCAGACAGGCCTGTGGCAATGGTGCCCGTGCTGGGTCAAGCCATGACGGTACGGCTGTCGAGACTGCTGGGCGATCCAGCCTTTCAGCCGGTGATCAATGGTGATGACATTCACTTAGTACCGCTGGGCGAAGGCCGCTATTGGATTGGCGCGACGGTAGAGTTTCCACCTGAAACCGGTGTTTACTCTTGGCAGGAGCTGGCCCCTAAAACAGAGCTGCTAGAGACGCTGCGGCAGGGCGCGATCGCATACTGTCCGGCGCTGGCCACAGCCGATGTGATCAAGACCTGGGTCGGCCTACGCCCGCGACCGCAGGGACAGGCAGCGCCGGTGATTCAGCCGCTGTCAGGCTATCGCAACGTCACGGTGGCTAGCGGTCACTATCGCAACGGCGTGCTGCTGGCGCCGGCTACGGCGCTGCAGGTCAAGGCAATGATTGCGGCGGGCTAGAGCGTGCGATCGCGCC
>JAAHIA010000045.1 GCA_010671975.1 Leptolyngbya sp. SIO4C1
CCGAACAGCGCGGCATAGGCCGGGGAGTAGCCGGAGAACAGGCAGCCGACGATGACCAGAAGCGGCAGGATCTGGTGCCCGCGGCCGCGCGGTACTGCGCGACCGCGGAATCCGTTTAACATGCGTGCTCGGATTAACCAGGCTATCACCTTTCGCGATATTGCTCAGTATGAAGAGGCGCTAGAATGCCTCGATATAGCCCTCTTTTTCGGGCCGATGAATGCCAAACTCATTGCCGAGCGCGGTCGCATTCACCACCTCAGCGGTCACTGGAACTGGGCTATCGGCGACTATCAAAGAGCCCTTGCTATGCTCTCGGCCGATGCGGCCCAGCCTGGCGAAAATCCAAAAGTTCTAAAAAAGCGAATTTACAGCTGGCTGCAGGCGCTGCTGCCGGCTCAGGCCTGTGAAGAGGTCTAGCTCAACCACTGCTTAGTCAATACTGCTCAGTCAATAGAAATAGTCTGAGGTCCTTTAGGGGCGCTCGGCTGAGTCGGCGGGCTGCTGCCGTCTGCCGCCTGCTTATCGAGCCAAGTTTTAACCGGGTCTTCTGATAAATCTAACCGAAATAGCCCTGAAGCAAACCCGCCTAAAAAAGCCACTGGCTGACTCAATAGCTCTCTCGCGATGGGGGTTAGTTCATCTAGAAACATGGCATCTTTAACTAATCTGCAACCGTACTATCCTAGCGCGGGTCATCCCTAAATCGATAGGGGCAACCGATCTTTAGACCAGTTTTGAGCCTATTGGCAGCCAGCGGCTAGCCCCGCAGCCCGCGCTTACCGTTGGGATAGACGGTTGACCAGTTGGTTCTAGCGCTAGAGAGCTGCTCGTGACTGACGGTGGCATCGGTGAGGTCGGCACCGCAGAGGTTAGCACCTTTCAAATTGGCCTCAGTTAAACAAGAGCGGCTTAAATCAGCCCCGCGCAGGTCGCTGCCTTCTAAGTTGGCTGCCCCGAGATAGGCACCGCTGAGATTGGCGTTGCGCAAGAGCGCTCGATCGAGGTCTGCCTTGCCAAAATTGGTGTTGGATAAATCTGCACCTTGCAAGTTGGTCTGCTTGAGCTTAGAGCCGGCAAAGCTGGAGCCGGTCAGAACGGCGCGCTGCAGATCGAGCCAGCTCAGAACCTGCATCGAAAAGTCTCGATGACCGCGACGATAGGCTTTCTGCAGGACCTCAGCAGTGACTTTTTGCGATCGTTGCGACCGATTATCAGCTGTCCCAGTCCCAGGCGCCGTCCCCAGAGAGGACAGGTTGAAAGACCGCCGATAGCGATAGGTCGAAGTTTTAGCGCTAGCGCGCTCTCGTCGCGCTCGAATTGCTGCTGCGAGCCGCGAGGAGGGAGAAGACCCGCTAGAGGGCGAGCTGTCTCCTAGGCCGCTGAGGGCGCTGCCCGAATCGTTGCCAACGCTGCTGCTGAGCGACGAGGCCGCCGCGCCGGGTGCAGAAAAAGCCATATTCTGCGCCAGGCTCTCTAGATAGGGCTCTAGATCAAGATCGCGCAGGATGGCCTCGGCTGAGTGGTACCGCAGCCGCACTGAAATCTCTAGCATCTTGCTTAAGACTCCAGCAAAATGCTCACTGACGCTGACCTGCTCTCGCCACAGCATTTCTCCCGTTTGCGGATCGTAGGATAAATCTTTGGGTGAGCGGCCCGTCAGCAAATAGATACAGGTCACCCCAACCGCATAGATATCGCTCGCATAGACAGGCCGCATTGCCATTTGCTCAGGCGGTGCATAGCCAGGCGTGCCAATGGCGTAGGCCGTCAGCGCAGTTTGCCCAGATTGACTGGCCTTGGCCGGGTTGACCTTGTCCTTAACTGCACCAAAATCAATCAGCACTAGGCGCTTATCCTGCTCTCGACGAATCAGGTTAGCCGGCTTGATGTCGCGGTGAATCACCTGATGGCTGTGGATGTATTGAATGACTGGCAGCACTTCGCTCAAAAACTGTTTTACGCCGGCCTCACTAAAAGGGCCGCCGCGCTTGACTTCCTGCTGCAGCGTAGCGCCGCTAATGTACTCTTGAACCAGAAAAAACTCGCGTTCGGCCTCGAAGTAGTCTAGCAGTCGCGGCAGCTGCGGATGATTGCCAATTTTTCCCAAGATTTTAGCTTCACGCTGAAACAGGTCGCGCGCCATCTCAATGACGTTGGAAGCCTCCGCCGTTGGTCGAAGCTGTTTGATGACGCAGGGCGGCCGTCCTGGCAAGGATTCATCGCGAGATAAAAAAGTCGCACCAAACCCGCCGCGTCCCAGCGCTCCAATCACCCGATAGCGATTTCGCAACAATAGCTCCGCACCGCATGCCTGACACTGCTTCGCAGTCGGTGGGTTCTTAGGATGGGGACATTCCGGGTTTGTACAGTAGGTCATGTAGCTTGTGCTGACTTCTTTACCTGCCTAACGCTCGCTAAACTTTAGTTATCGTTCATTTGAGAAGCTACGGTGAGATCTGTGGTTTTCGATAACCCAACATAAGCATTGTGACCTCAGCGTCTTGGCCTTAGCGTTTTGACCCCAGCAGAATGGCTGACAGTACCCTCATTCAATTATTCCCTGATTTCGTCAGGAGGCAAATATTCCTTACCGCCCACCGCTTGGCGCTAACTTTCTAAAATCCTTTAGCCCACAATAGCAGCGCTCATTCTGAATAAGCGGTTTTTATCTAGCAACGTTCTCCAAATCTTTAAACTTTGCCAGCGAACAGGCTGATGGCGCTCTGAGCAGCAGCGCCCAGTTAGGTAACTGAGCTGGATTGAGGCGCAAGAGCAGCGAGGTAGAACGGTAGAATAAGGATGCCAAGCGGCGTCCTGCGTTTTGCCTACGTTCAATTAGACTGCTCATGCATATTTCTATTAATTGGCTCACAGAATTTATCGAAACCTCGCTCTCGCCGGAAGCGCTAGCAGACGCACTGACGATGGCTGGTTTTGAAGTTGAAGATATCGAAGACCGGCGGCAGTGGGCAGCAGGCGTTGTGGTTGGCTATGTGCTAGAGCGCCAGCCGCATCCCGATGCTGATAAGCTCAGCGTCTGTACGGTAGATGTCGGTGCAGATTCACCCAGCAGCATTGTCTGCGGCGCGGCGAATGTCCGAGCTGATAGCTATGTTGCCGTTGCCACGGTGGGCGCCTATCTGCCTATTGTCGATCTCAAAATTAAGCCCCGTAAGCTACGCGGAGTGCCTTCTGCCGGCATGATTTGCTCGCTCGCCGAGCTGGGCCTGGCTAAAGAGTCTGAAGGCATCCATATCTTTGAGCAGACCGACCTAACGCCAGGGCAAGACGTGCGGCCGCTGCTGGGTCTAGACGACGTGGTGCTCGATTTAACCTCAACCGCCAATCGGGCCGACGCGCTGAGCATGGTTGGGGTAGCGCGCGAAGTTGCCGCTATCACAGGCGCTCCGCTGAAGCTGCCTGATATTTCTCTAGCCGCCGACCAGTTCAAAGCACCGCCGTCAATTTCCATTCAGCTGAGCGATCCTAAAGCCTGCCCCATCTATATCGGTACGGTGTTAGAGACCGTTCAGCTGGGGCCTTCACCGGCCTGGCTGCGGCAGCGACTAGAAGCTGCAGGCACGCGCGCCATCAACAATATCGTTGATATCACCAACTATGTGCTGCTCGAATGGGGGCAGCCGCTGCATGCGTTTGACCTAGACCGATTAAAAACATCGGCGGCTTTGACCGTGGGCGTTCGCTATGGTCGCTCGGGCGAAACGCTAACCACGCTAGACAGCCAGACGCGACAGCTGACTGAGCAAACGCTGCTGATTACGGCCAACGATCAGCCAGTTGCGCTAGCCGGGATGATGGGCGGAGAAGATACCGAGGTCCATTCAGGCACGCAGACCGTCTTCTTAGAGGCCGCCTACTTTGACCCGGCTGCTATTCGCCGCTCGGCCCGCAGTCAGGGGCTGCGCACAGAAGCTTCCGCCCGATATGAGCGCGGCGTCAATCCGGCCGAGCTAGAGATTGCCTGTCAGCGAGCCGTCCAGCTAATGCAGCGCCTAGCCGGCGCTACCGTCGCCGGACAGACCGCCGATCGGACTGAGGCCGGCAAAATTACGCCAACGCGCACGCTGGTGCTGCAGCTAGCACGGGTGCATCAGGTGCTAGGACCGGTTGGGCGGGGCGAATCACCGGTCTATTTAGATTTGGACACGGTGAAGGCGATTTTAACTAAGCTGGGCTGTGAGGTCGAGCCGATCGAGTCAGAGGCGCTGCGGGTGCAGGTCCCGCCCCATCGCTATCGCGACCTTGAGCGAGACATTGACCTAATCGAAGAAATTGCTCGCCTCTATGGCTACAATCGCTTTGCCAATACCCTACCGCAGCAGACGGCCCGAGGCTATTTATCGCCCGAGGCGGTGCTGTCTCGTCAGCTGCGCGCGGCGCTGCGCGGCGTCGGCCTGACTGAGGTGATGCACTATTCACTGACTAAGCCAGCCGAAAATCGAGTGGTGCTGGCCAATCCGCTATTTAGCGAATATTCTGCCCTGCGGTCTGATTTAGTCACCGGCCTGATTGAGGCGTTTCAGTTCAATCTAGAGCAGGGTAATGGGCCATTGCATGCGTTTGAGCTAGGGCATGTGTTTATGACCGACGGCCCGACGCTGCAGGAGATGAAAAAGGTGGGCGGCATCCTAGGTGGCGATGCGACAGCCGGCCGCTGGGTCAATAGCGATCGCGACCAGCCGCTGAGCTGGTACGAAGCCAAAGGGGTTTTAGAAGCCGTGTTTCAGCGCCTTGGTCTGACGGTAGACTACCGAGCTCAGAATCAGTCTGAGCGGCTGCATCCGGGCCGCACTGCGTCGCTGTGGGTGCGGGGCAAGCTGAACCTGGGTCTGTTTGGGCAGCTGCATCCGCGCCTCTGTCAGGAGCGCGGGCTGCCGCACGAGGTCTATGTGTTCGAGCTTGACTGGCAGGTGCTGGTGACCTGTCTGGCGCAGCAAAAGCCCGGCGTTGCCGTTCGGTTTAAGCCCTACTCAACCTATCCTGCCTCCGATCGCGACATTGCGTTCTATGCGCCAGCTGAGATTTCAGTGGCTGACCTGACGCGGCTGATGACGCGCAGCGGCGGCCAGCTGCTCGAATCGGTCACGCTGTTTGATGAATATCGCGGCGAAAACGTACCGGCAGGGCAGCGCAGCCTGGCGTTTAGGCTGATCTATCGGGCTAGCGATCGCACCCTCACCGACCAAGACATTGATCCGGTGCATCAGAAGGTGCGGCAGTCGCTCGAAAAGACCTACCCAATTAGCCTGCGCAGCTAGGCCATAGCGCTCCTTGGCTAGTTGCTGCTTAGGGCTGGCTTCACCTGCTCATGCGAGTCCTTAAAGTAGGTCTGCAGCACCTGCAGCACCATCGGCGCTGCCACTGAGCCGCCACCGCCGCCGGAATGTTCGCCAAAAGCCACGACTACGATTTTGGGGTCATCCAGTGGACCATAGGCCCCAAACCAGGCGTGGTTTTCATAGGGCGGCGCTTCAGCCGTACCGGACTTGCCCGCCAGCGGCGGCAGGTCTGGCACGTTGAGCTTTTGGCCGGTGCCGCTGCTAATCACCTGGCGCAGGCCCTCGCGCAGCACCTTAAGCGTGCTGGGCTGCAGTCCTACTGAGGTTTTCCAATCTTTAGTTTCAGCCTCATCCAGCAGCAGGTGTGGCGTCACTCGGTAGCCGCCGTTGGCTGGTACAGCAAACATAACGGCGACCTGCAGCGGTGACACCTGCATGTAGCCCTGACCAATAGACATATTAATCGTGTCGCCCAGGTACCAGCCTTCACCCAAGTAGTCTTGCTTCCAGGCTTCATCCGGCACCAGACCGGCCGATTCTTCAAACCCTAGCTCGATGCCGGTTTTTTGTCCGAAGCCGTATCTGTGCATCCATTTGCCGATTTCTTTTTCACCCACGCGGCGGCCCACCTGATAGAAGAAAGTATCGCTGCTCATCGCGATCGCACCGCGAAAGCCGAGCGGCCCAAAGCCAGCTCGGTTCCAGTCCCAAAACTGAATGCCGCCAGCGCTAACGTAGGGAAACGTTGGCAGTACCGTATCGGGCGAGTAGGCTCCCGATTCAATCCCAGCCGTGGTGGTGATAATTTTGAACGTACTGGCTGGCGGATAGGCAGCTCGAATCGTCCGGTTGAGGAACGGATCGCCCTGACTGCTCATTTGCGCCCACTGCTCATCGGTAATGCGGGTAGAAAAAATATTGGGGTCAAAGGCCGGGCGGCTGACCATTGCCAGCACCGCCCCGTCGCGCGGATCGATGGCGACGATGGCTCCTTTTTGATTGCCCAAGGCCGCCTCAGCGGCACGCTGCACATCCAGATCGATCGTCAGCTGAATGTCTTGGCCCGACTTTGACGGCTTTTCGCCCAAAATGCCAATGACGCGACCGCCGCTGTCGACCTCTACCTGCTGACCGCCCCACTCGCCGCGCAGCAGCGGCTCAAAGGCAGCCTCGGCGCCCATCTTGCCGACAAAATCGCCCAGCCGATAGCCTTCCTCCGAGCGCGCCTGCAGCTCCTCGTCATTGAGCTCGCCCGTGTAGCCCAGCACGTGCGCCGCTAGGTCGCCGTGCGGATAGTTGCGCACCGCTTCGGCCTCGACCCTGACGCCGGGCAGCTCGGGCGCATATTCTGCCAGTGCCGTGGTCTGAGCCGGGCTGATGCCCCGCGCAATCGAGACCGACTCAGTTGACTCATAGCCGGCTGTCTCTAGCCGCTGCTCAATTTCTTCCGGCGGGACGTCTAAGATCTGCGCTAGCCGCCGAACGACCTGCGGTCGTCGCTGCTCCGGCAGCGAAATTGGCCAGATTGAGACAGAGTGCGAAAGCCGGCTGCCCGCTAAAATTCGCCCCTTGCGATCGTAAATTGTGCCGCGCGGCGGGCGTCTGGGCAGCAGCAGCACGCGGTTTTCTTCAGCCAGCTGTCGGTTGCGATCGCCCTGCACCAGCTGCAGGTAAAATAAACGGCTGCCAATGCCGCCGAGCATTACCAGCGACAGCAGAATCATCATGATCACTGACTGATACTGGCGACCGACCGTACGTCCCCCTTTTTGGGGGATGCCAGACGAATAAGACTGTAAAAAAGCCATAGCTGCTCGTTTAAGAGTTCCCCGATGAGTTGGGCATCTTGTTAATCAAGATACATCGTCAGTCTAGCTCAAGCTCTACAACAGATTTGAGCATGTCTACCTAGTAGATTCAAGCAGTCATTTGGAAAATCACGATAGAACCGTAGAATAAAGCTACTTTTGTTAAATTGAGTTTGACAGATTCACCGTTCGCGCTGTCTTCAGTCAGCCTGTCGTCTCGTTCTCTCACGCCCAGCCGTCCTCACGGCGTTACCTAAATCAGGAGCCTAATCAGGAGGTAGTTAGCCGCAACGATGTCCCAGAGTGTTTCGTCGAAGCCGCACGCTGCACAGGCTGCGCTGGCAGCGCCCGATGTAGAACTGCGCAATGTCTCTAAGGTATTTGCGGGTGAGCTAGCCGTTCAGGGAATCAATCTCGAAATTCGGCAGGGTGAATTTTTTAGCATTCTAGGGCCGTCAGGCTGTGGCAAAACGACTACTTTACGTATGATTGCCGGCTTTGAAACCCCTTCGACCGGTGAGCTGCTGATTCAAAATCAGGACATGCAGCAGGTGCCCCCCCACCGTCGCTCGGTTAATACGGTGTTTCAAAGCTACGCGCTGTTTGACCATATGAGCGTCTGGGACAATATCGCATTTGGCCTCAGAGTCAAGCGGCAGGCTCGCTCAGACATTCGCCAGCGCGTAGGTGAGGCGCTGCAGCTAGTCCAGATGGAGACGCTGGCCAAACGCTATCCCAGTCAGCTCTCGGGTGGACAAAAGCAGCGCGTCGCCCTGGCCCGCGCGATTGTCAATCGGCCTGCCGTGATGCTTTTGGATGAGCCGCTAGGAGCGCTTGATCTAAAGCTGCGCAAGCAGATGCAGGTAGAGCTATCAAATTTGCATCGTCGCTTGGGGATTACCTTTATTATGGTGACCCACGATCAGGAAGAAGCGCTGTCGCTCTCAGATCGAATTGCTGTGATGCGCGCCGGTCAAATTGAGCAGGTTGGCTCGCCCAGCGAAATTTATGAGCAGCCCAATACAGCATTTGTCGCCGACTTCATTGGTGAGACCAACCTCCTGTCAGGCAAAGCAGAGCGATTGAGCACTTCCAAAATTTGCCTATTTACACACAGCGGCCTGCGGATCGTCGCCCAGCAGTCGGTTGCCCAGCCGCCAGCCGCGATCGCAGCCGAAGCCTATCCGGCTGACATCAGCGTGCGACCGGAGAAACTGGTCTTGAGCGCTGAGGCGCCGGCCGTGGCTGATAACTGCTTCGAAGGCCGCGTGTGTCACATGATGTACCTAGGAACGCATGTTCACTGTATGGTTGAGCTGACCACCGGTGACCGGCTGACGGTGCTGCAGTCGAATCAAACGCCCTATAAACCTAACCCCGATATGCCTGTGTTTGTATCTTGGCAGGCCGCAGACTGTCGAGCGCTCTTAGCGGAGCACCCGACTGAGTCACCGTGAGTCCTGAGACCGAGCTGCCCTTTAAGCGCGATCGCGATTTAGAATTTTGAGAGCTGGTTCCTTGTTTTACTGACGCTTGTTTTACTGACGCTTGTTTTACTGACGCTTGTTTCACTGACGCTTGTTTCACTGTCTCTTGTTTTCACCATTGAGGAGAGTATCGTGCCCCGTAGACGCCCAATTCTTTCGCTCCGTCAGTCTGCTTCCCGTCGTCGCTTCCTACAAGGTTCAGCAGCAGCGCTGGCCGGGGTCGCGCTCTCTAACTGCCGTCAGAGTGGCGTTAGCGATGTGCAATCAGAGACTAGCGGCGCAGCCTCAACCACCGGCGGCTCAGGAACGCTCAATATCTATACCTGGGCTGACTATACCGATGAGGAGCTGGTCAGACAGTTTACTGAGAAGACCGGCATTGAGGTCACTGTCGATGTTTACGATTCTAATGAAACGCTGCTGGCTAAGCTGCAGGCCGGCGGCGGTGACAGCTATAGCGTCATCTATCCCTCTGACTATATGGTGACGCAGATGATCGATATGGGGCTGCTCACACCGCTGGATAAATCTAGGCTCTCCGGCCTTGAGGCGATGCAGGAGAAGTGGAAAAATCCGGCCTACGACGAGGAGAACGGCCATAGCGTTCCATTTGTCTGGGGAACCACCGGGCTGCTTTACAACAGTCAGGCGCTGACGCCGCCGCCTGAAGATTGGGACTATCTTTGGAGCAATAAAGAGGCGCTATCGCGTCGGATGACGCTGCTCGACGACGTGCGAGAAACGCTCGGTGCGGTGTTAAAATCGCTGGGCTACTCCTACAACGCCACTGAGCCAGAGAAGCTTGAAGCGGCCTACCAAAAGCTGGTTGAGTTAAAGCCTGCGATCGCATCTTTCAAATCCTTTGGCTGGCAGGATGAGCTGCTCGGCGGTGATTTGCTGCTGTCGATGGTCTACTCGGTCGAGGGGGTGCCTGTCAGTAAGGAAGATACTGCCTTTCAGTATGTGATTCCGGCCAGCGGCTCCTCGGTGTGGACAGACACGATGGCAATACCTGCCTCAGCCCCCAACGTAGAGGCAGCCTACGAGTGGATTAATTTCAACCTAGAGCCGGAGATTGGGGCCGCAATGGCCGAACGGCTCTACCTAGCGTCGCCCAATGCGGCCGTTCTCGAGCTGCTGCCAGAGACCATTCTCAGCGATCCAGACCTCTTCCCACCCGAGGATCTGCTCGCAAAATGTGACGGCATTGCTCCGGTGGGTGAGGCCAGCGAGCTCTATGACGAATACTGGACCAAGCTCAATAGCGTCTAGCGCAGCATCGCTGCCTATCTTCAGGAGTGAGTCGAATGAGTATGCTTTCGGCTAAGCGCTTTCGGCAGCCGCTGCTGAGCTGGCGACGGCGGCTGACCAAGCTGGTAGAGCCGGTAGCGCTGCTCGGACCAGCGGGGCTTTGGCTGCTGCTGCTGATGGTGCTGCCAACGCTGCTGATTTTAGAACTGAGTTTGGTGCCAGGTCTGCGACCAGGGCAGCCGGTCGAAGGCTACGGTCTGGGCAACTACCTGCAGATCTTTCAGCCCACCTACCTTAAGGTGCTTTGGCGCTCGTTTACCTTTGCGCTAGGGGCTACTTCAATCTGTCTGCTATTCGGCTTTCCAGTTGCCTACTGGCTGGCGCTGATGGCACCGCGCCGCTGGCGAAATTTGCTGCTGGTAGGGTTCATTTTGCCCCTCTGGACCTCATCGCTGCTGCGCACCTATGCCTGGACAACGCTGTTGCGCCCTTCCGGGCTAATCAATCTAGTCTTGTCTACTCTGGGGCTGCCCACGCAGGATTTGATGAATACGCCTTGGGCGGTTTACATCGGCATGAGCTACAGCTTTTTGCCCTACATGGTCTTGATTCTATATGCCTCGCTTGAAAAGCTAGATCTGCGGCTGCTAGAAGCCGCAGCCGATTTGGGGGCGCGACCGCAAACGGCGTTCTGGCGAGTCACCATCCCGCAGACGCTGCCCGGCATTGCGGCTGGGACGCTGCTGGTGTTTGTCACTAGTCTGGGCGATTTCATCGTGCCGACGCTGCTGGGCGGCCCTAGCAGTATGACGGTTTCTCGGCTCATCTACAATCAGTTTTTAGGCGTTTCGCGCAACTGGGGCTTTGGCTCAGCGCTGAGCATGCTGCTGATTTTGGCAGTTAGCCTAGCCATTGCCCTCCTGCTAAAATACGGCGATCGCAACCCTGACGGCTTTTCTTGAGTGAGCAACCTGTGAAACCGCGTTCTTACAGCATCTCCTGGCAGGGGCTCTTTACCCTGCTGATGTATGCGTTCATGTATATCCCGATTGGGATTTTGGGGCTGTACAGCTTCAACGAGTCGCGCTACGGAGCAGTTTGGAAAGGCTTTAGCCTCAAGTGGTATGGCCGCCTATTCCAAGACGAGCGGCTGTTTGCGGCCCTAGGCGACAGCCTCAAGATTGCGCTGTGCGCGGTGGGCGTCTCGGCGGTGATTGGTACGCTAATGGCCGTGGGTTTGGCTAAATATCGATTTCCTGGGCAGTCGCTCTATCGCGGCGTGTCCTACCTGCCGCTAATTGTGCCCGACATTGCGATCGCGGTTTCGACGCTGGTGTTTTTGGCTTCTGTGGCGATTCCGCTGAGCATTTGGACTGCGATCGCTGCGCATATGGTGTTTTGCCTAGCCTATATCGCTGTCGTCGTCTCTAGCCGGCTGCAGGGACTTGATCCAAACTTAGAAGAAGCTGCGCTCGATCTAGGCGCTACCCCAACTCAGGCGCTGGTGCAGGTGCTGCTGCCGCAGCTGGCGCCGGCTATTCTCTCCGGTTGCTTGCTGGCATTTGTGCTCAGCATGGACGACCTGCTAATCTCTAGCTTCACGGCCGGTGGAGCCAATCCACTTCCGTTAGAGATTTTTAGCCGAGTCCGAACGGGCGTTAAGCCTGATATTAATGCCCTCAGCGTGGTCTTGATTTTGGCCTCTGGTCTGATTGCGGCCGCTGCCGAGTATTTGCGCGGCAAGAGCGAAAAAACCTAGCGCTGCCTCAACCCATCAACCATCTATCAACCTAATGTGATGCGAGTCACGCTGGTCAACCGCCCGAGTCACCGGCTGCTGCTAGCAACATCACCGCTAGAAAACACTGAAATCACGGCGCTCTAGCGTTTATGATGGCACACTGAAACAGTGTTCGGCATCAAGCTCTGACATGTGTTCCTAAACAGCAGCGGGCTCCTACTATGGTCACTACCTTTCAATCCTCCACCTCGATTAGCGATATCGTGAATGAGATCTTTCGGTCACGATGCATCACGCGGCAAACGCAGCAATGCCTTATGGCAGCACTGTTAGATAAGCGAGAGCTCAGCCAGCAAGAAAAGCTGCAGGTTAACCGCGTGGTTGATGCGCTTCACCGGGGGCTGCTGCGGGTGATTGATTAGTGACTCGGCTAGCCGCTTCAATTCGATGTTCTGACGCTCCCTAGATCGGCCGATCTAGGGGCTTTTTTTGCACTATGGGGAACCCGAACAACATGCCCGCAGATCGAGCTTCGACTTCGCTCAACTCTCAAAACTAGCAGGTTGAGCGAAGTCGAAACCGGGTTGATTGGGGACATGATTTAGCCGCAGCTCCCTAAGCTGACTGATCGGAATCATCCTTGGCATCTAGCTTAGGCATAAAGTCCGGTCGCTCAACATCTTCCCAACCAGCCGGTCGCTTGGAGTTATACCAGGCGAGAGAGCCAATCACCACAGCGGCTATAAATCCAACCGCGTAGACCAACGTGAAGTAATACATTGGAATCCCCGAGCTGGTAGCGCTTAATAGGAAGATCATCAGGGTTAGGTTCCTTGGTTAACGATAGACAACGATAGGCTGAAAACCCGTGCTGGCTCTGTGCTTAGCTAGCCTGCTAGAAGCTGTCTACTCTCCACTTGCCGGCGCCGGGGCAGGCGCCGGGGCAGGCGCGGGAGCGGGAGCCGGGGCGGGCGCTGGCTCTGGGGCAGGGGCAGGGGCAGGTGGGGCTGCCTCCACTGGCGGCGGTGGGGCGGGCGCGGCCGGCGGCGGCGGAGCCGATTCGGGCGCCGGCGCCGTCTGTCGCTCTGGAATAGACTCTTGCAAATCGTCTAGCGTAGGCTGGCGATCGACAGGCGCCGGTTCAGACGCAGCAGGGGCTGGCCTAGCGGGTTCGGGCGCGGGTTCCGGGGCGGGCTCTGGGGCGGGGCGACTGGGTTCAGAAGCGCGACTGCGCGCTGGCTCAGAAGCGCGACTGCGGCTGCCGCTGCTGCCTGATGACTGTCGCTGTCGCGAGGGCGCCTTGTCGGCGACGACGCGCTTAGGCTTGACGGGTTCAGCTTCAATTGAGCCTTCTCGCCCGGACAGTCGCGGCAGTTCAGGAAATTCTTCAACGTCTAGGTCTTCGATTGCTTGAGACACGAACTTAAACCAGGCGTGGGCGGCCGTACTGCTAGCGCCGCGAGTAGGGCTGCTGTCATCGTTGCCAAACCAGATCCCAGCCACCAGCTGCGGCGTAAAGCCGATAAACCACAGGTCGCGATTTTTTTCAGAGGTACCCGTCTTGCCGGCCACCTGGCGGCCTGAGATATAGGCGTTGCGACCGGTGCCGCCTTCGACCACGCTGCGCAGCATCCAGGTCACAATCGCGGCTGTCTCTTCATCGACTGCCTGCTGCGCCTCTTCATCGAATTTGTAAAGCACCTCCCCACCGCGATCTATGATGCGCTTAATGCCGTGCGCTTCGCGATGTTTGCCCTCAGCGGCAAGCGTGCCGTAGGCGCTGGTGAGCTCTAGCAGGTTTACTTCAGATGCGCCAAGTGCCAGTGAATAGGTGGGCTTTAGCTCTGATTTGATGCCCATGCGCTCGGCCATATCAATCACGGGCTGAAAGCCGACATCGACTAGCAGCTTGACCGCCACGATGTTGATTGAAGAGGAGAGCGCTTTACGCAGCTCAACCGTGCCGCTGTATTTACCGCCGTAGTTCTTGGGCTCATAGCCATCGACCACGTAGCGGGCATCCGTATAGTTTTTATAAGGAGAAAATCCGGCTGCGATCGCGGTTGTATACACAAATGTCTTAAAGGTTGAGCCCGGCTGCCGCTGCGCCTGCGTCACGCGGTTAAACTGACTCTCTTCAAAGTCAGTGCCGCCCACCATAGCGCGAATTTCGCCCGTGCGCGGATCGAGGGCAACAATTGAGCCTTGCTCAAACCGCTGCCAGCGGCCTGAGTCTTCAATCATTTCCACTAGCGTTTCTTCGGCGGCTCGCTGCCAGTCCTGATTGAGCGTCGTCTCAACCGTCAGGCCGCCAGCCTCAATTTCTTCAGGCGACAAAATCTCAGACAGCTGCTTCTGAATATAGATCGTGAAATAGGGAAACTCGCTGTAGAGATATTTGGGCTCGTTGGGCGTCGTGGCAATTTCACTGCCGTAGGCAGACTGCGCCTGAGACTCGGTAATCACCCCGTTCTCTAGCATGCGACCAATCACAATGTCGCGTCGCCAGCGGGCCGCTTCTGGATCGACCAGCGGCGAATAGACGCTTGGAGCCGGTGCCATTCCTGCAATCAGCGCAATCTCTGAGACGGTGAGCTCTTCTACTGACTTACCAAAATAGATCCAGGCTGCATCGGCAACGCCATAGGCCCCAGCGCCCAAGTAGACTAAGTTCAAGTAGCGCTCTAAGATCTTTTCTTTACCCAGCTCAGTTTCTAGCCGGTTCGCTAGCAGCGCTTCTTTAAACTTGCGCTGAAAGCTGCGCTCCTGATCGAGAAATACGATACGCGCCAGCTGCTGCGTAATGGTGCTGGCCCCTTCGACCACTTCTCGATTGCGCAGGTTAGACACAACTGCCCGGGCAATGCCGCGATAGTCGATGCCGCTGTGCTCATAAAAGCGACGATCTTCAGAAGCGATAAACGCCTGGATGAGCGGATCTGGAATTTGCTCGTAGTCAAGATATTCCTGCGTGGCCGGCCCTACCTTCTGCAGAATATCGCCGTTATCGGCCTTCAGCGTAATCGTACCGCTGCGCTCGAACGTGAGCGCATTTGACACATCAGGCAGCGTGCTGTCTGCCTCAGCCCACAGTCGATAGCCTCGGGCGGCTGGTCCAGCTATCCCGGCTCCAAGAATGAGAATCAGCCAGAATAGCTTGCTGCGATAGATCGGCTTAGCCTGCTTAGGCCTCACCGAGCGGCGCCGCCGTGACGATGGCCGGTTGGCTGCCCTTTCTCGCTGCGATAGTGCCGCCTTGGGCCGCTGAGCCGAACCCGCAGCTAGACGGCTTGACCACTGTTTTAGCTCAGAAATCCAATTTGCCACGTCAAAATCCTTCCTGTCCGCTGCATTTGGAAACATTTGCTTCCTCAAGCTACCAAATTTACCTTATCTAACCAAATAGCTTGAATGTCCTAGCGCTAAAGCGGCCACTAGCATGCCGAGCACCAAAAACGGCTGCGCGCTGGCCTGATACTTGACATCGTTTTCTAAAGGATTGCGCAAGAAATACATATCCTGGAATGTGATTTGAGGAATAATCAGCAAGATCAGCAGGACCGCATACAAATTTTGATGAATGCTGATCAAATAGGCAGCAATGCCGCCTTGAAAAATATCGATCATCAGCACGCAGATCCAGGCAGCGGTTGTAACACCAAACATCACCGGTAGCGACTTCAGCCCCAGCTGACGGTCACCCTCGACGCTTTTGAAGTCATTGACCACGGCAATGCCCAGCCCGGCTAGGCTGTAGAACAGCGTCAGCAGAACGATGGTTAAATTGAGCTCTCCAAACAGCGCGTGGCCTGCCCACCAAGGCAGTGCAATATAGCTCGCGCCGAGGGCGTAGTTGCCCAGCCAGCCGTTTTGCTTCAGCTTCAGCGGCGGAGCCGAATAAATATAAGACAGCAGCGCACCGCCAGCGGCCAGCGCTGTGATAGTCGGAAAGCTGTGCCCTGCCCAGCGATCGAGCCCGTAAGACACAACAACGCCTGCGATTAGCAAAACCCAGATTTGAGTGACGACCTGCGACAGCGCAATCACACCGGAGGGAATGGGGCGGTAGGGCTCGTTGATGGCATCGAGCTCACGATCGTAATAGTCGTTGATGGTTTGGGTGTAGCCAGTCAGCAGCGGCCCGGCCATCAGCATGCAGGCCAGCGATATGAGAACGTATTCTGATGTCCAAAGAAATTTGCCAGAAGACGCTGCGCCACAAATGACGCCCCACATCAGCGGAATCCAAGTGATTGGCTTCATCAGCTGCAGGCGAATCTTCCAGATTGAAGTTTCCCCCGCGTCGGCCCCTTTCATGCCGAGCAGCTGTCGCGCTTTGCTACCCTGACGGTCGGGCAGACTGGCTTCTGAAGACTCTTGAGCAGCTTCCTCGACGGGGGTGGCTGAGGCATCCATTGGCGATGCGTTGTCTGACATAGCAGGTCGCTCCGACAAAAATTTAGGCAAATGAGATGATCAAGTAGCCAGACTGAAACTTGGCCCCGGTCACAGCGCGACCCTGTAAGGCCGGCGGCAGCGACAGATTGTGCCGCTGATCGCCTGCTTCTACTGTCACCTCTGGTCCGTACTGCGTCAGCTGAATCTGCTTTTTATCAAAGCTGGGCAAAAATAGGCTAACGCTCGCAGTCTCTAAGTCAATCGTAACGGCACTGGGTACATCAGGCACTGTTTGAAAGTCCGGCAGCGCTGCCATCAGCGGCTGCCATTCGCCAGCCGACCACGGCGGCAGCGACGAGACCGGCAGCGGGTCAAAGGCATCGGTCACAGCGGCTATCGCCTCGCAGCGATTGACCAGCACGCCGCCCACGCTCAGGCCAATTTGCTGAGCTGCGCCCCAGAGATATCGTCCGGTTGCGATCGCCACCTCATCGCCGGTAGTCACCACGTAGGCGCGCACTCGCGAAACCTCTTTGACGGCGGCTTTACCTTGAGCAACGATGCCAGTCGACTCTTTTACCTGCGGCTGGTCAAACAGATCGCCAGAAAAGCCGCCGCTGAGAACAACGTTGGCCACTGGCTGCACAAAGGGCGACAGGGCCTGCGCTATCTGAGACTCTTGAAACACCTTTTTGAAGCGGCGAAAGTACCAGTCTATGCCTTCTGGAATGGCCCACATGCGCAGGCTGGTCCGATCGTGTGAGCCGTCGTGCACAATCACGTCGTATTCGCCGCTGCCGTCATATTCACGGATGGCATTTAGCGCTAGCGCCTCGTCCATGCCGGGCAGCACGCTCAGCTCCTGACCGTAGACTGCCTTGAAAAAAGGATCGCGTAGATACTGGGCCTCTAGGCGCTTTACCATTTCCCAGTTTTGCTCTAACAGCACGGTCGATTTGAGCTGCACCCCCCACAGATTTGAGTCTAGCGGCTGCGGCTCGGGACCAACCGCAGTGCCAATCAAGAGGCTAAAGCCAGGAGCTGTCTCCTGGGTGACTAGCAGCACGCGCTGACCCTGCGCTGCTAGCTGCTTAGCAGCTGCGATCGCACTGACCGAGCAGCCTACTCCCCCCTTGCCCAAAAACGTCAGAATTAGCGCCATACTTTCATAGGGTTAAGTCTAGTAAGTCTAAGCCTGCTAAAGGCACAAGCCGTCAGCAGGGCGCTATTGGACCTGCTTCAGCTCGTCTTCAAAAAACCAGGTTGAATAGCTATCAGGAAACTCAACCACCACGCCAACGCCGCTGCCGTCGACCATCTTGTACTTTTTGATTACTCCAACCTGACCTAAGCGACCGGCAACATCTGTCGAAACTCGATCTCTTAGCCGACAAATCTTAACCTGCTGG
>JAAHIA010000450.1 GCA_010671975.1 Leptolyngbya sp. SIO4C1
TGGGGGCTGCACCTGCGGCAGTGGCAGCTGCCCGATTTGCTGAAATTTATGGTCTGGGGCGTGATCATCACGCCGATGATCAACGCCTGGTATAGCACCCTGGTCGGCTCGCTATTCGGCGTCGTCACAGATCGCTTTTTTGAGAATGCCGCACTGATCTGGCTAGGTGACGGCATGGGCGTGCTGGTGCTGACGCCGGCGCTGCTGATGGGGGTTACCGAGCTCAGGCGCACCGCTGGCGCGGTGCGCCATCGCCTGCCCTGGCTGATGGAGCTGTGCCTCTGCTTAGGGCTGCTGGTGAGCGTCAGCGGCGTCGTATTTGGTTCCAAGACAGGCAGCGCGATCGCGAAGTATCCGCTGGAATATTTGCCTTTCCCTTTTGTGGTGTGGTCGGCGCTGCGGCTCGATCTGCGCGGTACCACCTTTGCTAGCTTCCTGGTTTCTGTGATTGCCGTGATTGGTGCCGTACATCGCGGCGGACCGTTTATCACTAAGGCAGAAGGCAGCCTGAGCGAAGCCATTTTGCTGCTGCAGGCCTACATTGCGGTCATCAGCGTCACAGCGCTGGTGCTCTCTGTGGTCGTTACTGAACGGCGGCAGAGCGAAGCTAGGCTGGCCCGCAGCGAAGCCAGCTTGGCCAACGCGCAGCAGATAGCTCGACTTGGCAACTGGGACTGGGAGCTAGCCGGCGATGCCCATGCGGCCAGCGAGCTGCGCTGGTCCAACGAACTCTACACCCTGCTGGGCTATCCGGTCGCCTCTGTCGTACCGAGCCAACGCCTGTTTTTAGAACGCGTGCATCCCGGCGATCGCGATCGCGTTACCCGGGCCTGGCAGGCGGCAGCTGCCGAGCAGCAGACCTACACCATTGACTATCGGCTGCTGCTGCCGACCGGCACTGAGCGAATTGTAAACGAGCAGGTGCAGATTGAGCCGACCTGTCTCACCGGTACGGTGCAGGATATCACTGAGCGCAAGCAGACCGAAGCCGCGCTGCGAGAGGGCGAAACGCTCAGAGCTACCATGTATCGCTACCTCAGCCAGGAGCTAGCCGAGCAGCTGCTGCAGAGCGGCACGACCAGCCTGGGCGGCGCACGACAGTTTGTGTCAATTCTTTTTGCCGATATTCGCCGCTACACCACGCTGAGCGAGCAGCTAGAAGCCGAAGCCGTGGTCACCTTGCTCAACACCTATTTCGAGACAATGGTGGATGTGATTTTTGAGCATAGAGGTACGCTCGATAAGTTCATTGGCGATGCCATCATGGCCGTATTTGGCTCGCCGCTCTATCAGGCCGATCACGCGCAGCGAGCGGTGGCAGCCGCCCTGCAGATGCAGCAGCAGCTCGCCCAGTTTAACCAGCGACAGCAGCAGCAGGGCAGTCCTACCATTCAGATTGGCATTGGCATCAACTCTGACGATGTAATTACCGGCAACATCGGCTCTAGCAAGCGCATGGACTTTACTGCCATTGGCGACGGCGTTAACTTAACCGCTCGGATTGAGGGCGCTACCAAGCTCTACGGCTGCCCCATCATCATCAGTGAGAACACTTATCAGCTCTGTCAAGAGACCCTCTGGGTGCGCGAGCTCGACTATGTGCGCGTCAAGGGCAAGTCTCAGCCAGTCAGCCTCTATGAGGTGCTGGGGCTGCGATCGCAGCCGCTCTCCTCTCAGCAGCAGCAGCAAATTGCCTGCTACCATCAGGGCCGCCAGCACTATCAGCAGCGCCGCTTCCAGCAGGCCGCCGATCTCTTTACCCAGCTTTTAGTAGACAACCCAGCCGATCAAGCAGCGGCGCTCTATCTCAGGCGGTGTCAGCAGCTACAGCAGCAGCCACCTGGTCCCAGCTGGGACGGTGCCTGGCAGCTCAGCGCCAAGTGACGCCTGCTCGAATGATGTCGGCAAAACACCAAAGGCAGGCATCTTCTGAGATAATCCAGCTCAGGCCGCAGTCTGCCAGTTTCGATATCTTCCTGCAATGCTTGCTATGTTTCCCTTTCTTCTACTAGGTGCTGCAATTGGTTCCATCAGCGGCCTGATCGGCATTGGAGGCGGTGCCCTGATTACGCCAGCACTGGTCTATCTATTTGGCTTTTCGCAGCATCAGGCCCAGGGCACTACGCTGGCACTGCTGGTGCCCCCCATCGGGCTCTTAGCCGCCTGGACCTACTATACCGAAGGCTATGTAGACGTTCGCGCCGCCATTTTAATCTGCGTCGGCTTCGTGCTGGGCAGCGTTGTCGGTGCCAAATTTGCCGTCGATATCCCAGAGCTGCTGCTCAAACGTATGTTTGGCATCTCTTTGCTCGTCGTCTCCATCAGAATGATCTTTTCCAAGTAGCCCTCCATGCCTTCTCCCCTGCCTACCTTCAAAGCCGTCATCTTCGACATGGACGGCCTCATGTTTGACAGCGAATCCGTCTACCACCATGCCTGGCAGCGAGCCATCAACGGCCTGGGCTACCGGTTTGATTCACAGCAGTATCTATCGCTGGTGGGTCAGAGCAATGCCGAGGCCGAACGGCTGATGCAGCAGTTTTTTGGGGAAGCCTTTCCCTTTCAGCAGTTTCGGACTGACTGGACGCGCTACTGGCAAGAAACCGTTCAGGCTCAGCCGATTCCGCTAAAGCCGGGCGTGCTAGCCTTGCTCTCGCTGCTAGAGCAGCATCAGGTTCCTAAAGCCGTCGGCACTTCTAGCACCTGGCCTGAAGCCGAGCTAACGCTTAAAGGCGGAGACGTCTGGCAGCGGTTTGCCCACATTGTGACCGTCGATCAGGTAGCAGCCGGTAAGCCAGCCCCCGATATCTTTCTCGAGGCAGCCCAGCGGCTCTCTGTAGCGCCTCAAGACTGTCTGGTTTTAGAAGATTCCAACGCTGGCGTCAGTGCTGCCACTGACGCCGGTATGACAGTGGTTATGGTGCCCGATTTGCAATCTCCGTCTTTGACTTCACAGCAGTCAGCTCATGCGATTGTAGACTCTCTGCATGTTGTCTATGACTGGGTAGCTGAGACGCTAGTGCTTAGAGGCTGCTAGAAGCTAATAGAATCAGCAATCTCTTCTAGCTGACCCATGCTCTCATCGGTGCCAGAGAGAATAAAGCCGAGCGCATAGCCTTGGTCAATCATGGCTAGATACGACTGCTTGACCTCAACTTCTGGCGTACTCAGCACGAAATCAGCGCGGTGAAAGGTGCGATCGCCAATCGTGACTTCATAGGGGTCTCCAACCGGTGCATAGGGCAAACTCGTCTGCTGCAGCAGGCGGCTGACGTTTTGCAGATACTCTGAGCCTGACGTAATCTCGGGTAGATGAGAGATCTTCTCAGCCATAACCACAATATTGGGATTAAAGGTCGCTGCCTGCGTGCCAATCGGCTGCTCAGAAATCATCAGCAGCTGATAGGTATTCTGTTCGGCCGCTTCTAAAGCCGACTCGATAGACTCATCGCCTTTGGCAAGCATCTCTGAGTTAGTCTCTTGCAGATCGTCAGTGATTGCTTGAGAAGCCACTGCCCAAGCTTCTGGGAAGGCGATTGAAAAGTCAAAAAATTGGTTGCGATACTGTCCAGCTTCGACCGCGCCGGCATCAGGACGGACATCGCTCGTCGCTTGAGGCGCGCGCTCAGCTGCTGCAGGAGTCTCTTCTGCAGGCGCAACGGTTGCCTGCTGCTCTGTGCCACAGGCGGATAGGGTTAGCAAGACCGCTAAGGCCGTGACCGTAAGCGAGCGTAGGCGAATAGCTGCCATATTGTGACTCCTCAAAATAAGCTTCCATGTGATAGCGGTGCGATTGGGCAATCGGTAGACCCG
>JAAHIA010000451.1 GCA_010671975.1 Leptolyngbya sp. SIO4C1
TAGATCCAGTAGAACATCCGACAATCACTGCGGCTAGCAGCAGGGCGATCGCAGCCACAGTTTTAAGATTTCTAAACGTCATTGCACTATAATCCTCGTTCTTATCGGGGGCAAGCTAAGAGAAGATTCACCTATCTGCAGCTAATTAATCGCAACAACTAAAAATAAGATGGGCCAATAGCGCATTAGATGATTGAGGTAGAGCACGCCCGTTGATTTCTCAAAATTGCCTTATCTGGCTATGTGGTTAAAATTACAGGCAAATCCGCAGGAGATTGTCAAAATTGCGGATAATTTACGTAATCTTGATGAAGACGAGTGGGTCAGCCTGAGGCCTGTTCACGATGGCGATGCTTGATAAATTAAGCCTGACAGATGAGACAAATAGGACTGTTGCTATTGATCTGCAGTCGCGCAGTTGCTCGCTTTGACTCCCGAAGTTTGAACAGATTCGCTTGTGCAGAAAGCTATGGGCTAGCAGCGCTCTTTGGCCGCCTGACAGTCTCTTTCAATTTGCGCTTTGAGGCTATCAAGCGAGTCAAACTTTTGCTCAGCGCGCAGAAAGGCTTCTAAGCTTATCGTCAGCGTTTTGCCATACAAATCACCCGCCCAGTCAAGCAGATGCACCTCGACGCTGAGTGCCTGACCGGCGACAGTAGGTCTAGTACCAATATTGACCACGCCGGGCAGCGGCGCGGCCTGCGCGTCGTCTATTGCCCCGTAGACCTTAACGCTGTACACACCTTTAGACGGAATAAACTTGTCGCTAGGCAGCTTCAGATTGGCAGTCGGAAAACCAATTTTTCGCCCCAGCTGCTGACCAGGAACCACACGCCCGGTTAGCGTGTAGGGTCGTCCCAATAGCCGTGCCGCCTCAGTCGGTCGTCCCTCAGATAGCGCCTGACGAATGCGCGAGCTGCTGATGCGGGCCTGCTCGTCGAGCTGCAGCGGGACAACGGTGACCGAAACGCCATGCTGGGCCGAGATCGCACTGAGCAACTCGGCATTGCCAGTTCGCCCGCGACCAAAATGAAAATCGCTGCCAATGCTGATATGGCGCGCCTGCAGCCCGCAAATCAAAATCTGCTCGACAAAGTCCTCAGCACTGAGCTTAGACAGCGCCTGATTAAACGGCAGCAGCACCAGCTGGTCGACGCCGATATGCGCCAGCTGCAGCGTTTTTTCCTCAAGCGGCGTCAGCAGCGGTCGCGACTGCCCAGAAAAGTATTCGCGTGGATGCGGAAAAAAGGTGACGACGGTGGCATACTCATCCAGCGTAGCCGTTTGCACCTGAGCGCTGTGCCAGCCGCTTTCCCAAGGGGCAATGCGATCGCTATAGCCAGAGGCCACGGTCGAACGGCTCAGACAGCGAGCTACGCTCTCTGCCATCTGAATCGACATATCCGGCAGGCCGCCCTTGTGCAGCAAGACAGGCTCTATCACTCGCTGGTGCCCTAGGTGCACACCATCGAAGTTGCCCAGCGCTATCCGAGCCGGTTTCCTAGCCGTCGTTAGAGAAGACGTAATCCACACGCTTTACATTTTGACATAAAGCCCGCCATTCGGCGCTGACGACTTTTATTGCGGCTCTACCTCAGCCGTCATCGCTTGGGCAAAGTCAGCATGAGGAAAGGCAATTCGAATATCAGCTGCCTGAACAATCGTAGCTCCTGAAACTGCGATCGCTAAAAGCCAGCAAAACGGATCGAGATCGTCGAGCACTTGGCGCATGGGTTTCTTGGGGCAATGCCTATTGTAAACAGAGAGATGGGTCAGCGCTATCAGCAGCGCTATTCTAATCTCCGAACAGTATTGGATGCCCTCAGGATAGATCGAGAAGCCAAGGCTGCCCTACCCCATCAGGATGACATTGTCCAAAACATGGATAATGCCGTTCTCAGCTTCGATATCCGCTGCAACCACGGTGGCATTTTTAACTTCAAACCGATCGCGAGCCCGGATGGGAATGGGAGCCCCTTCTACCGACGTCAGCTGCTCCACGGTTTCTAGATCTGCCCTGCGCCAGGCCCCTACTACCACATGGTATTTGAGAATACGCGCTAGCTGCGGCGGGTTTTGCACCAGCGTTTGCACCGTACCGGGCGGCAGTCTAGCAAAGGCCGCATCATTGGGCGCAAAGACGGTAAATGGGCCTTCAGACTGCAGCACCTCCACTAAATTAGCTGCCTGAACGGCTGCAACCAGCGTTTCAAAGCCCTCGGTTTGTACGGCAATATCCACAATAGTTGGCATGGTTTCCTCCCTTACTGAAAAAAGTTTCAAGTTATAGACGTTAGGAACGATTTTTCTGCGGCTGATGAGCTGGTCGCGCCGGTATGCAGAAAGGGGCAGCCATAATCCCACCAGACATTAAAACAAGCGCCCAGCCAATGCCCAAGGCCCAGCTCGGGTAGCCTTCGTAGGGCGATCGCAAATCAGTACTGAGCTGAGCGAATAGCAAAACCGCTAAGGAAACGGGGATGACATATTTCACTGAAACCGACCACCAAGCACCTATTTGCCAGTTGCTAACCGCGTTGATATATCGCCTGAGCGACTCAGCACCATAGACCCATCCACCCAAAATCGCCTGAGCGATCGCAGCCAGCATAATACTGTAGTGGGTGACAAAATGATCGACGATATCCAGATAGTAAAGACCGGCCTGAGTCGTATAGACAATGCCAGCCAGCAGCCCAGTCAAACAGACCCAGAAAGAAACCTGCTCAATTTTCCAATGCGGCTTGCGGTCTAGAAAGACGGTATTGACAGCCTCAACGAGCGAGAACGCACTGTCAATCCCGAGTGAAATCAGCATTAAGAAGAAGAGCGCACTGAACAGCCCGGGCAGCGGCATGAGGCTGAGCGCCTGAGGAAAGATCACAAAGGCCAAGCCCGGCCCAGAAGCTGCTAGCTCAGCAATGGGCGTCGCCGTCTGAGATGCCATATACCCCAGCACGCCAAAAACCACGAACCCTGAGAAAATGCTAATCGCGCTATTCGTTAACGCAGTTACCCAGGTATCGCTGACAATATCATCGTCGGGAGACTTATAGCTGGCATAGGTTAACATCGTGCCAAAGGCTAGCGATAGAGTAAAAAAGATTTGGGAAAATGCCGCTGACCAGACCTCAGGGTCAGCAAGAACGCGCCAGCTGGGTTTGAGATACAGCTGCCAACCATCTAAGCAGCCTGGCAGCGTGATTGCCCGCAGCAGCAATACACTCAGCAAAATAACGGGCAGCGGTACGCTATAGACAACAACACTGCCTTCACTCTGGGTACCGCGCCACACACAAAAATAAATCAGAATCCAAACAGCTATCAAGGCCAGCAAAATAGGCAAGTTAACGCCGCCTAGATGGCCTACCCCCTCGCTGATGTGCAAGACCGAGTCGAAGAAATACTGCTCGGCACTATCTGCCCAGCTAACTCGAAAAGAAGCAAACAAATAAACCAGCGCCCAAGCCATGACGACCGCATAGTAGGCAATGATGATAAAACCAGACAGTACAGCAGCCATACCAAAGCCCTGAAACTTGGGATGAAGGCGCTTAAAGGCACCCACCGCTCCCTGCTGCATCTTTTGACCGATGGCAAATTCCAGCATAAGCAGAGGAAATCCCACCGCCAGCAGCGCAATTAGATACGGAATTAAAAAAGCGCCGCCACCGTATTTACCCGCTAAATAGGGAAACCGCCAGATGTTTCCCAGACCAACAGCCGAGCCAATTGCAGCCAGTACAAAAACAGTTTTAGAAGACCATCGCTGACGTGACATAGAAAACCCTTCCTTTTCAGGTACTCAGCACG
>JAAHIA010000452.1 GCA_010671975.1 Leptolyngbya sp. SIO4C1
ACTCAGGCGCTGCAGCGTGAGTCAGCACGTAGGTTCGCTGCTTGAGCACTCGATAGGTCTCAGCTGCCTGCTGAATAACGGCTTTAAGCTGCTCAGGCTGCCAAGGTTTGGTGATGTATTTGAAGACCTTGCCCTCATTGATCGCATCTACCAGGTCTTCGGCATCTGTGTAGCCAGTGAGCACAATCCGAATGGTATCTGGAAACCGCTCGACGGTACGGCTGAGAAACTCGGTGCCGTTCATCTGCGGCATGCGCTGATCGGAGACGATAATCGCCATCTCGCCCTGCTGCTCTAGCAGCTGTAGCGCCTCAGCACCGCTGGCTGCTCTAAAAACGGTGAAGTTCCGCCGAAACGTGCGATGGAGCAGATCGAGGTTGTCTGGCTCATCGTCAACGACCAGCAGCTTTAGGCGTTTAAAGTCGTCGGAAAGCATTGCAAAGACATCTCAAAAACTAGGGCATCCTGACTCAATGGGGCCAAAAGTCAGGCAGAAATCTGATTTAATATGCCCAGCGATCTTTGCTTTGTCGCAGTCCGCTGAAGCTCACTTAAAGGATGTGAAGTGGCTATGATACGAAACTGGTTTGAGCCGCGTGGCCGATCTTTTAGAGCTGCTGTCCTGCTACCCGGGGCTGTCATACTGCTGGCAGCGCTGGTGGCCCCTGCGGCTGGCAATAGTGGCAGCATTAGCCAGCTGAGGCGCGCGCTGGAGCGGGCAGTTTGCCTCAATCAGTGGGAGCAGGCGGCTGCGGTTGCTAGTCTGATGATTGCGTCTACCGAAATCTCGGCCGCCTCTCGCGAGTCGCTGATTGCGTTTCGGCGGCAGCTGGGAGAGCTGCAGGCTACGTCTATAGCTTTGACTAATAGCGCCAGCTGTCAGCAGTTTTATGCTGAGACCCTAGCTGTGCCAGCAGAGACGCCCGAGGAACCACCGACGATTGGCTGGGCCAGCGCGATCGCAAGCCTAACCATGCGCGCTCCCGTTGTTGAGCTAGATAACCGCGCTGATGCGGTCGTGAATCCGCCTATCCCATCGACGCTGCTGGCGACGGCCGCCGCACCGCTCGCAGCTGCTACGCCCATAGACACCCGCGATGGATTTGCCGTGGTAGCCGGCCAGGTGGGCGAAGCCCATCAGGGCTATAGCTTTTTAGCGGGGCGAGGCGATCGGGTGACGCTAGACCTAGATGTTACGCGGATTTTTCCCGGCACGCGCCTGACCAGCGATGATTCGCAGCTATTTATGTTTGATCGCAGCGGTCGCCTGATGGCCCAAAATGACGATGCTGACGGTCGCCAGTCATTGATTGCCGATCTGGTGATACCTGAGACTGCCGTCTACTTTGCGGTGGTGACTACGCATCAAAACGAGCCAATTTTTGACGCCGATCAGCGCTTGATCGGCTGGAGCGATGACGGCGGCGCGCGCTTTGACTATACGCTGACGCTCACGGGGCTGACGCCGGCAGCGGCGCTGCTGCGCTAGTTCGCTCGGCTACTCGCAGCTTAGCCGAGCGCGCTCGAGGGTTAGACTGAACCTCCGCTGGCACAGCGGTAACGGGTTTTTTAGTCATGATGCTGAGCTGTTCACAGCTGCGAAATGCCTGCTTAACGCGCCTGTCTTCCAGGCTGTGAAAGCTGATGATGGCTAGCCTGCCGCCGGGCTTAAGCCAATCAGGTGCCTGGTTGAGCAGCTGCTCTAGCACCTCTAGCTCCCGGTTGACGGCAATCCGTAAAGCTTGAAAGACGCGCGTGGCTGGATGGATTCGTCCGTAGCGATATTTGGCTGGCACGCTGTGAGCAATGGTCTGCGCCAGCTCGGTTGTGGTTTGAAATGGGCGCTGTTCTACAATTCGGCGGGCAATGCGCCGCGACAGGCGTTCTTCACCCGCGTGGAAGAAGAGATCGGCCAGCGATTTTTCATCCCAGTGGTTGATGATCTCGGCTGCCGTCAGCGCCTGCTGCTGATCCATGCGCATGTCTAAGCGGGCCGTTTGCCGAAAGCTAAAGCCGCGCTCGGGCGTATCCAGCTGCGGCGAGCTGACGCCTAAATCGGCCAGAATACCGTCAAAGCGCTGAGCGCCAGGGGCATAGCTAGCGAAGTTACCCTGCCAGAAAGTGACGCGATCGCAAAAGTCAGCCAGGTTGGCCTGAGCCGCTGCTAGCGCCGTCTGATCTTGATCAATGGCGACTAGCTGAGCTGATGGCATTGCTTCTAAAATGAGTCGGCTGTGCCCGCCGCCGCCAACCGTTGCATCTAGATAAATCCCGTTGGGCTGCAGCGATAGCCCTGCTAAAACGGCCTCGGCCAGCACCGGAATATGCACGAACGGGCGATCGGACAGCTGGGAATCAGGGAGTTGACGGGTCATGAAACAGGAATAGACTGGCTTATTCCACCATAGATCGGCTAGGGCAGCAGCGGGCTTCTCCCCCTTTTCTCTGAGCTAAAATTTTAAGCCTGACGCAGCACTAGCTGCCTAGAATGCTGCCTAGAATATTGTTAAGATAGTTAAAAGCAAAACAAGCAGCGGCAATTCATGACTAGGCTCGAAACCAGAACAGAGCCCATGGTGATTAACATGGGACCTCATCACCCATCGATGCATGGGGTGTTACGGCTGATTGTGACCTTAGACGGTGAGGACGTCATTGACTGTGAACCTGTGATTGGCTATCTCCATCGAGGCATGGAGAAAATCGCTGAGAATCGAACCAACGTCATGTTTGTTCCCTACGTTAGCCGTTGGGACTATGCAGCCGGCATGTTCAATGAGGCAATCACGGTTAACGCGCCCGAAAAGCTAGCCGATGTAGAAGTTCCCAAGCGCGCTAGCTATATTCGCGCAATCATGCTAGAGCTCAACCGGATTGCCAACCATTTGCTCTGGCTGGGCCCCTTCCTCGCCGATGTCGGCGCTCAGACGCCGTTTTTCTACATCTTTCGCGAGCGTGAACTGATCTACGATCTGTGGGAAGCGGCAACCGGAGCGCGGCTGATCAACAATAACTATTTTCGCATTGGCGGCGTGGCTGCCGATTTACCCTACGGCTGGACAGATAAGTGCGAAGATTTCTGCGACTATTTTCTTCCCAAAGTAGACGAGTATGAGCGCCTGATCACAGACAACCCAATTTTTCGACGCCGGGTTGAGGGCATTGGGGTGATTACTCGCGATGAAGCTATCAGCTGGGGTCTATCTGGGCCAATGCTGCGCGGCTCGGGCGTCAAGTGGGATCTCAGAAAAGTTGATCACTACGAATGCTACGACGACTTTGACTGGGATGTTCAGTGGGAAACCGCTGGGGACTGCTTTGCTCGCTACCTCGTTCGCATTCGCGAGATGCGTGAATCCGTTAAAATCATTCGCCAAGCGCTTAAGGGGCTACCAGGTGGAGCATACGAAAACCTAGAAGCCAAGCGCATGTCTGAGGGACCTAAGTCTGAGTGGAACGACTTTGACTATCAGTTTATCGGGAAGAAGATTGCGCCCACGTTCAAGATTCCGGCTGGTGAACACTATGTGCGCTTAGAAAGCGGCAAGGGCGAGCTGGGCATCTTTATCATCGGTGATGACAATGTCTTCCCCTGGCGTTGGAAGATTCGTCCGCCTGACTTCAACAATTTGCAGATTTTGCCGCACCTGCTGCGCGGTGTCAAAGTGGCCGATATTATGGCCATTCTTGGCAGCATCGATATCATTATGGGCTCGGTAGATCGGTAGTTAGCCGCCGGTAGCCAATAGACCGAGCCTAGCTG
>JAAHIA010000453.1 GCA_010671975.1 Leptolyngbya sp. SIO4C1
TCTTCGTCTAGCTGACAGGGCTCAAACGCGCTCATATCAAAATAGGCCACCTCTGGACTGAGATTAAACAGGCAGACTAACGATTGTTCAGCGCAGCTGCGAGTAAAGCCTAAAATTGGCGGTGCTGTCTCAATTAGCTTTAAGCTGCCTTGCTGCAGCGCCGGCTGCTGCTTGCGCCAGTGAATCAGCTGACGATATTTATTGAGCAGCGAGTTGGCATCATCCGTCTGCTTATCCACTGAATTGGCTAGATGCTCAGTCGGAATCGGCAGCCAGGGCTCGGCAGCGCTGGTGAAGCCAGCCTGAGGCCGATCGGCTTCCCACGGCATGGGTGTGCGCGATCCGTCTCGTCCTAGCACCTGCGGATAGCCGGCAAGGCCAAAAGGATCCTGCATCTTCTCATAGGGGATTTCTGCCTGAGCCAGCCCCAGCTCATCGCCCTGGTAGATGCAGCAGCTGCCGCGCAGACAGAGCAGCAGCGCAATCAGCATGTGGTCAAACGCATTTTGGTTAAATTCATCGAGCTGATGAAAGCGTCGCCAGCGGCTCTTCAGTCGGGGAAAGTCATGCGTGCCGGCTGTCCAGCAGAGGACGTTCTCGCCAAACAGCTGCTCAACTCGCTGAATCAGCCGATACATGCGCTGCTGCGTTAGTGGCTCCTCTGTCATTAGCGAAGAGTTGTAAGCCATATGCAGCCGCCGCTCACCCACATACTGGCTGGAGGTCAGCAGCGTGTCTTCGGCGCTGCTAATTTCTGCCAGCGTCGTGGTGCCTGGATAGCTATCGAAGCACTGACGAAGCGGCTCTAAAACCTCGAGCGTTTCGGGCTGACAGAAGTTATACAGATTGAGGTACGAAAAAAATGGATCGCTAGGTGCCGCCCCATCGGGTCGCAGCGTGATTTGCGATCGCGCTGGGTTATCGCGCAGCTGCCGGTCGTGCCGAAAGAAGTTGACAACGTCTAGGCGAAAGCCATCCACGCCTTTATCTAGCCAAAACCGCGCAATCTCCAGGATAGCTTCAATGACGGCTGGGTTATACCAGTTCAAATCGGGCTGAGCAGAGAGAAAGTTGTGCAGATAGTACTGCTGCCGCTGCGGCTCCCAGCTCCAGGCGCTGCCGCCAAAGGTGGCCAGCCAGTTGTTCGGCGGCGATCCATCCGGCTTAGGATCGGCCCAGACATACCAGTCCGCTTTCTCATTATCGCGGCTGCGGCGACTCTCTTGAAACCAGGGGTGAGCGTCAGACGTATGGTTCCAGACCTGATCGATCAGCAGTTTGAGACCTCGCTCATGCACCGCTGACAGCAGCGTATCGAAGTCAGCCATGGTGCCAAACAGCGGATCGATAGCGCAGTAGTCAGCCACATCGTAGCCAAAATCTTTCATCGGCGACTTGAAGAAAGGCGATACCCAAATCGCATCGACGCCCAGCGCTGCTATGTAGTCTAGCTTTTGAAGAATACCTTTGAGATCGCCAACTCCGTTGCCGCTGCTGTCTTTGAAACTACGCGGGTAGATTTGATAAATGACGGCGCTGCGCCACCAGTTGGGATTGACCATTACTTTCCTGTTGAGACTGCGTTTTCTGAAGCGGCAGGTTGCCAAGAAAGGCACCATATTCGGGCAGCTTTAGCACCTGACCGCGCCGTTCGGTCTCGAACCCTAAGCCTTGAACCGGCTTACAGCCCGCTAACGTTTCCGGCATTTCATAGCTCACTGGCGCATGGCTGAGGTTGTATAAGCACACCAGCCGCTGTCCGCCATACTGCCGAATGAACCCAAACAGCGGGTCCTCCGTTTCGAGCAGATGGATATCGCCAGCTAGCAGCGCCGGCTGCTTTCTTCGCCAGTGTAACAGTCTTCTCCAAGTATTTAAAAGCGACTGCGGATGCCGCTCTTGCACGTCGACGGCATAGGCATAGTGATCTTCAGGCACCGGCAGCCAAGTCTTCTCAGCCGTACTAAAGCCGGCATTGGGGGCTTCTCCCTGCCAGGGCATCGGCGTCCGCGAGCCGTCGCGACCATGAATGGCCGGATAGAGCGCCTGGCCAAACGGATCTTGAATATCTTCTACTGGAATATCATCAGGAATGGTTGCCTCAGGCAGTCCCAACTCATCTCCCTGATAGAGACAGAAGGCACCCGGTAGCGACAGCAGCAGTGCCGCCATCATGCGGTAAAAGGTCTCAGGATAGGGGTTGCCTGATGCGTCAGCGCCGGTCCAGCGCGATCGCAGACGACCATAGTCGTGATTGCCGACAATCCAGCAGCAGCCGCCCTCCCGAAAATGTTCAATCGTGCGCTTTAGCGTACGGCGCATCAGCGCTGCGCTAATGGGTTCTTCAGCTAGCAGTGCGCTGTGGTAGGCCAGATGAAACCGCTGATCGCCATGTACGTATTCACTCGCCAAGGCTACCGAATCATCACAGAGCGTCACTTCGCCCAGCGTCACCACAGCTGGGTACTGATCCACTAGCTCGCGAATAGGCTTGAGCGCCTCCAGCGTTTCCGGTCGGCAGAAATTGTATTTGAATAGCTGCCGCACCATTGGATTTTCTGCGTCAACGCCTTCTGGATGCGGTGTATCGGCCGGACGCGGTGGGTTATCGCGCAGCTCTGGGTCATGTAGGAAAAAATTAGGCGCATCGATGCGAAAGCCGTCTATGCCGCGATCGAGCCAGAACTGAGCCCGCTTCAAAATAGCTTCTACCACCGCTGGGTTATGCCAGTTTAAATCTGGCTGGCTCGGCAAAAAGTTGTAGAAATAAAACTGTCGCCGCTCCGGTGCCCAGCGCCAGGCGCTCTGCCCCGTAAAGGCCGATAGCCAGTTATTGGGGGGTGAGCCATCCGGCTTAGGCTCGGCCCAAACATACCAGTCAGCTCGAGCATTATCTTGACTTTGACGACTTTCTAAAAACCAAGGATGCTTATCAGACGTATGGCTCCACACCTGGTCAATAATCACTTTAAGCCCAATCGCATGAGCCACCGCCACCAGTCGATCGAAGGTTTCAACGCTGCCAAAGGTCGGATCAATCCGCCGCATGTCCGTGATGTCATAGCCTAGATCGTTCATTGGCGATGCAAAAATCGGACACAGCCAAATTGCATCCACGCCTAAAGCTGCTAGGTAGTCTAGCTTTTCTGTCACACCGGCAAGATCGCCTTTGCCATCGCCGTCAGTATCTAAAAAACTGAGCGGATTGATCTGATAGATGACGGCATTTTGCCACCAGGCACCCTGATGCTCAACCTGATTGGCATCTTGCCAGGTCCAAGACCAGCGGCCTACAGAAGAATCTCTCCACCAGTGTGTATTCGTCATTTTGATCAATCCTATCGCCTTGTCAATCTCGTTTCTTTGCATAGAGGCTTCATCCAGGTCCGACTGCACGCGTCGGGCCTAGAGTCTGCTATCTGGCTCGTGCCGCTAATCTCAATGGCGCGCGCGCTCAGCCTGTTTTAAGCCGATATTGTGACCTTAAGATAAGCTTTAGCTAGTCAATCAACGTCCCTCTACGGTAAGACTATTCTGATCAAAGCCATCGTGCTATTGACGGCTCAGGTTGCTGCCAAGTAGCACGATAGCTTTACAAGCTAACCGCTTCGCCTACGGTGTGCAAGACGTGCCTGGTCTAGCTGTCCACCCGCTGGCAGTGCAAGCGTAGATCACTTGATCGGGCATGCAGAGGACTGCGCCGATTGAATAGGACTTATCCTCATAGAGACAGGTACGTCCAGTGGCGGCACAGGCAAACGCATTGTTGACAGCGAGCCCGCTTACCTGACTCATAGAGTCAGACAA
>JAAHIA010000454.1 GCA_010671975.1 Leptolyngbya sp. SIO4C1
TATCTGAGGCAGTCGTGCAAAGCGCCGGCCAAGATCAGCTGATTGTGCAGCTGCCGGGCGTCAGCGATCCCGAGCAGGCAGAGCGCGTGCTTGGCGGCACGGCACAGCTAGAGTTTCGCAAACAGATCGCCACCCTCGTCATTGAACTCTAAAACCACTTCCCAGGCGTTGCTGGTGCCAATTGGGCGAGCCAGCGCATCGCGCAGCTTGTCGCCAGTGAGCTCGGTCGGCTCAAACAGCTCCAGCAGCGTTTCTCGACTGGCGGCAAGGTCATCGCGGTTGGCCGCGATCGCAGCCGCATCTCCGCTCTCACGCAGGAGCTCCTGCTGAATGCGCTGCTGCTGCAGAACCTGACTCACTGCCTGCAGCTCGCCCTCGGTGCTGGGCTTTTGTTTACGAAACTCTAGCTGTGCCGTGCCGCCAAGCACGCGCTCTGCCTGCTCGGGATCGCTGACGCCCGGCAGCTGCACAATCAGCTGATCTTGGCCGGCGCTTTGCACGACTGCCTCAGATACGCCCAGGCCGTTGACTCGGCCTTCGACCACGCGCTGCACCGCCTCTAGCTCACGCTCGCCTACCTGGGGAATCTGCTCAGTTGGCTGAACCTGAATAGTCAGCTGGGAGCCGCCGCGCAGATCGAGCCCTAGCTGAGTAGGCACCTGGATAATTACGACGACAGCAGCCAGGGTCAGGGCCAAGATGGCTGCCAAGATCAAGCGTTGTTTTCCCATGTAATCGTTCGCCGCCGCAAAGAAACACCCTATTATAGCGGTCGGTTTGCTACACCCGCAGCGCTACCATCTGTTCAACGGCTGCTTCAATCTGCTTAGGCTGTACGATAGTCAGGCTTTCTAGACGACCGTTGTAGGGGGTAGGAATATCCTGCGAAGACAGGCGCAGCACTGGCGCATCAAGCTCGTCAAAAAAGCGATCGTTGATTGAGGCAATAATCTCAGCGGCAATGCCGCCGGTTTTCATACATTCTTCGACGATGATGACGCGGTGGGTCTTGCGAATCGACTCGCCCAGGGTGTCGTAGTCTATCGGCTTCAGCGAAATTAGATCAATCACTTCGGGGTCAAAGCCCTTTTTCTCTAGCGATTTGACTGCCTGCATGACGTGATGACGCATGCGCGAATAAGTCAGGATGGTCACATCCTCACCCCGCCGCACGACTTCTGCCTGATTCAGCGGCAGCAGATATTCGTCTTCTGGCAGATCTTCTTTGAGGTTGTAGAGCAGCACATGCTCAAAGAATAGAACCGGGTTGCGATCGCGAATGGCCGACTTCAGCAGCCCTTTGGCGTTGTAAGGCGTCGAGCAGGCCACAATCTTTAGCCCCGGCACCGCTTGAAAGTAGGCTTCTAGCCGCTGCGAATGCTCCGCACCTAGCTGTCGCCCGACGCCGCCGGGACCGCGAATCACCATCGGGATCTCAAAGTTGCCGCCGGAGGTGTAGCGCAGCATACCGGCGTTGTTCGCAATCTGATTAAAGGCCAGCAGTAAAAAGCCCATATTCATACCTTCGACGATTGGCTTGAGCCCCGTCATAGCTGAGCCTACCGCCATGCCAGTGAAGCTGTTTTCAGCAATCGGCGTATCGAGCACGCGCAGCTCGCCATATTTCTCATACAGGCCCTTGGTAACCTTGTATGAACCGCCGTACTGACCCACATCTTCGCCCAGTACGTAAACGGTGCCATCGCGCGACATTTCTTCGTCGATTGCCTGTCGCAAAGCGTTAAATAAAAGTGTTTCTGCCATTGACCTATGGAACGATTGGTAAATAACGGGCTGTCTAAACGGGCTGCGCTAGCTAGGGCTATCGGCACAAGCCCAGCGGCTACCGCTCAGCAAAAATGTAGCGATAGAGCTCGCTTGGGTCGGGCTCAGGGCTATCTTCGGCAAATTTGACGGCTGCTTCAATTAGGCCGTCAATGCGCTGGCGAACTGACTTGAGCGTCTCTTCGTCGGCTAGATTCTGCTCTAGCAGATAGGCTTCAAACCGGCCAATCGGATCGCGCGCCTGCCAGGTCTCTTTTTCGGCCTGAGATCGCAGCTCATCCGGGTCGGCCAGCGAGTGACCGCGAAACCGATAGGTGAGACATTCAATCAGCGTTGGGCCTTCACCGGCTCGAGCTCGCGAGATGGCTTCTTGAGCCGCCGCGCGCACGGCCAGGACGTCCATGCCGTCCACTTCGACACCGGGCATGCCAAACACGCTGGCCTTGCGATAAATCTCCGGCTGCGACGTGGCCCGCTCATGCGCCATACCAATGGCCCATTTATTGTTCTCTACCACGAACAAAATCGGCAGCTTCCACAGCGCAGCCATATTCAGACATTCAAAAAACTGGCCGTTGTTGGTTGTGCCATCGCCAAAAAACGCAGCCGTCACCTGATCGGCCGCAGCGTCACCGAGCGCATCGCGGCGGTAGCGTGCCTGAAAGGCAGCCCCAAGCGCCACCGGAATACCTTCACCAATAAACGCAAAGCCACCGAGCAGATTGTGCTCTTTCGAGAACATGTGCATTGAGCCGCCTCGACCTTTGCTGCAGCCGGTTTCTTTGCCAAACAGCTCGGCCATGACGCTGTTGGCCGGCACGCCGGCGCTGAGCGCGTGTACGTGATCGCGGTAGGTGCTGCAGACGTAGTCGTCTGAGCGCATGGCCTTGATCACCCCGGTCGAAACGGCTTCTTGACCGTTGTACAGATGTACGAAGCCAAACATTTTGCCCCGGTAGTACATCTCGGCGCACTTATCCTCAAAGTACCGCCCTAGTATCATGTCTTCATAGAGCCGCAGTCCTTCTTCTGAAGAGACCTGGGCCGTAGCAGATTGAAATGCGGGTAGCGTTCTATCTTGAACCATCGGCTTGCCATGTCCTCGCAGCAGTACAGACCTTGATTATTCCAAAAAGTGATCAACTCGTGAAAGAATAGCGCTTTTTTCTAAGTCAGGCCGTTCAGTCAGATACCAGCGCTAGGGCAGATAGTATCGGCTCAGCTGATTTGATCAGCAATGTACGGAATGTATGGATAGATCTTGGCATCGTCTACCCCCTTGTGCGAATAAACACTTAATCTTTATCTTTATAGATTACTGAGGAATTGCCTGTCGTCCACTGGCAACGTCTAGAAGTTGATTCGTGATAAGGCGCTATCTCAGCGCTCACCAAGGGGCTAATCGCTGGATAAATCCAGATTTTGGCTAATCGAACCGGATTCTAGCTAAATTCTGCTCCAAAACCCTTGAAGAATGCTGTAGGCTTTCAATTATCAGCGTCTCATGGCTATGATGAATCAGTTTTAGTGGCTTGTTTGGTGGCTCGGCGAGGGCCAATCTGAAGCGGGCAAAGCGCCCAGTTTCAACCTGCTTAATTGCGTAGAAAGTTAGCCTGGGGCTTAGGGATGTAGCTGTGCGAATTCCGCTAGATTACTATCGAATTCTGGGTCTACCGATTCAGGCGACGGCAGAACAGCTTGAGCAAGCTTATCGCGATCGCATGCTACAGCTTCCCCGTCGCGAATACTCAGAGAATGCGATTCAGTCGCGCAAGCAGCTGATTGATGAGGCGTTTGCCTGGCTGAGCGACCCCATCAAGCGCAAGACCTATGACGATCAGTTTTTAAGCTATACCTCGCTCGAAGAAGCCAAAACGGGCGCTCAGTCAGAAGATACCTACGGCCCCTCCATTGAAATTGATCAGCAGCTATTGACCGGCGCGCTGCTAATTTTGCTAGAGCTCGGCGAGTATGAGCTGGTGATTCGACTGGGGCGTCCCTACCTCAGCAGCGGTCCGA
>JAAHIA010000455.1 GCA_010671975.1 Leptolyngbya sp. SIO4C1
TTGGCAATACAGCCCAGCGCGCCCACAATTGAAACGTACCAGGGCACGCGAAAGGTCGGTCGATAGGAAGGGCTCTGCAGAAAGCCTTCAATCCCAGCGGCAACGTTGAGTACCATGTAGGTGGTCAAGAAAAACATCGAGAGCACCGGCGCAATCAGATTGAGATCGCCCAGGCTCACAACCGCCAGCGCAATGCCTAGCGTAAATAGGGTGCCGTAGCGCGGTTCGTCTGCCGGACCATGACCGTAGCCCAGCCAGCGCAGCCGCTTGGGAATGATGCCGTCGCGCGCTAGGGCCTGCAAAATGCGCGGAGCCCCCAAAATGCTGCCAATTGCGCTAGAGAGCGTAGCTCCCCAAACGCCTAGCAAGATAACCGGCCCCCAAACCGCAATTCGCTGCATGACCAAAGGTTCTGCCACCAGCGTAGCTGAGTCGGCCCGCCAGTTGAGCAGCAGCGGGATCAGCATGTAGATCACATAGCCGGTGATCACAGCGGCCATCGTGCCAATCGGAATTGACTTGCTGGGCTCTTTGAGGTCGCCAGACATATTCACACCGGCCATGATGCCAGTCACAGCCGGAAAAAATACTGCCAGCACGGCCCAAAAGCCAACCGAGCCCGGCGTCTCGGTCACCGGCAGTTCAGTCGGTGTCACCGTATGGCCAAACGCTAGACTCACTAGCGACAGTGCAATGGCAGCCATAATCACGTACTGTGCCTTAATGGCAATATCAGCCGACTTCAGCGCCAGCGCCGTGACCGCTAGCGTTGTCACCAGTGCAATCAGGGTTTGACTGCCGCCAAACACCTGCACCACGCTTTCGGCAAAACCAATCGTGTAGAGAGCCACCGAAAAAGCCTGAGCAAAGTACAGCGGCAGCCCCACGGCTCCGCCGGTTTCAATACCGAGCGAGCGACTGATCATATAGTAGGCACCGCCGGCTCGCACAACCTGATCGGTCGCAATGGCGCTAATTGACAGTCCGGTCACAAAGGTGATTGACGTGGAAATGGTAACGATTAGCAGCGTCTTCCAAAGGCCCATATGGCCGACCACCCAGCCAAAGCGCAGATACATAATTACGCCTAGGATGGTCAAAATTGAGGGCGTAAAGACCCCGCCGAACGTCCCTAGCCCAGTAGGAACAGGCTTTGTGACAGCGTTGGCAGCGTCAGTTGAGCGAGAAGGCATAGCGTGAGAATAAAAAAGGCTTACTAGGCGCGCAGGCCAAGGCTTCGGCAATCCGGCCCCTAGCTCAAGCTTGCGAATAGGCTAAACGATCGCTGAACCAGGCGCAGCTAGTCAGCTAGGACATTGTTACACAGTTGGAGAAGGACTGCGGCGATAACCTCGGCTCACCCGCCTAGTGCCTGCCGACTGGGGTACTGATGCAGCAAAGATAGAAAATAGTCACCGTTGAAGCTGCGCGGATCTTGTCGAGAGCCGGAGCGATCGACGGCCTGATGGGTGGTGATGCGGCTGTCAGGAATATTCGTGCGCGCCAGCAGCCAAGCTAAAGACTGATACTGGGCAGCCGTGTAACCGCTGTGGGCAAAGCGATTATCTCGACCGTCAGCCGGCGACTCCAGCGAAACGTGATAGGCAAAGTTGTTTACAGAGGAGGGAAAGGCTGAATTGGTCGTAACGCTCTCAGGCCCGTTGGGACCGTTGAAAACCGAGTCGCCCGCCCCAAAGGCCCGCATTTCGGGCGGCACCACATAGACCACGGTGCCGTCTTGAGCTATCAGCGTGTGATAGCTCACCTGGTCTTCGTCGCGCGGATGGTGCGTCTGAAACGTGTTAATGGCGCTCATAATTGAGCCTACCGTTTCATGAATGACCACGATAAATTCGTTACCAACTGGCTGCCCATAGGCATCAACTAGGTAGCGCTCGCCATAGTTGGTCGGATCGGCGTAGGCAATCTCTTCACGCGGCTGATAGGCCGGAGCGGACTGGGCCAGCGTCTCTGCTGCGGTATAAACAAAATCTTGCGGGGCGCCGCGATCTCGGCTAGGTACCAGCGCCTCCTGTGCTGACGCTTCTGTCTGCGGCAGCCCGACCGCCGACTTAATCTGGTTAAACGGCTGCTCTGAGGCACCGGAAGCCACCACAGCTAGCATCGTCAGGCAGGTCAATACGCCACTTACAATCCAGCTAACCCACTGATGTTTCATTCGTTCTGCGCTTAACTATAAAAATTACACCTAATAACTTAAGAATATCGCTTGTTTTCAGTCTTAGCAGCGATCTGACTGGCTTGTCATCAATCCGTGAGAGAATTTTAGCCGCGATCGTAGGGAGAATGGCGACGATAGTAGCGACGATAGAGGATTTCTAGCCGGCCGCCATATTCTTCAATCGCCGCCCGCTGTCGTCGATAGAGCCCTTGAAATAGATTGGCAAACAGCAGCGTCAGCATCGCCACAATCAGGCCAAATGCAGTCGAGTAGAGGGCTTCGCCAATGCCTGCAGTCACGCCAGCCGCGCGTTCGCTGCCAATATCGCCAATCTGCAGCGACGACAGCGCCCCGATTAGGCCTAAAATTGTACCCAGCAACCCTAGCAGCGGCGCTACCCCCACCACGGTCTCAAACACAGTGTGAAACCGTTTGAGCAGCGGCAGCTCAGCTTGAGCAGCGCTTTCTAAAGCCAGCCTAAACTCCTCAGGCGTTGCCTGCTCTAGCGAGAGCGCGGCCAAGAAAATGCGCGACATGGGCAGGTAGGGATGCTTTTTTAACAGCGCGATCGCAGCCTGCGGCTCCTGTCGGTAGAGGTCGAGGCACTGTCGAACCACCTGAGGCTGCTTTTTAGCGATTTGTAGCCAAAAGCGGGTGCGTTCTAAGATCAGCGTGACGACTAAGAGCGAGGCCCCTAGCAGCGGCCAGATGACAACGCCACCGAGCAAAAAGAGTCGACCAAAACCCATAAAACTTGATGTAATTCCGATTGATAAGGGCAATATAGCGGGTTTTCATCGAATCGCTCAAACAGCCTAAGAATCTTATTTATTAAGAGCGCTGCATAACGTCTTCTAGTCTCGTAAAAAGTATTTCAAAAATACTAAATTTGAGACTTGATCGCTATTGGGAAAAAGGCGTATGTGTAGAACTGTTTAATAACTGTTAAAAATCCATGAAAAAGATGGCTGCTTCTCCGTCAGTGATTTTATCGTGCCGCTGGGCTTTGTCACTTCTTGAGAATAGGTTAAATTCCGGACCTGCCAGCACCATCCAAATTTTCCTCATGTATGATGAAAAAGTCTGTACTGTTTTAGGTCTTTACTTTTGACCAACCGCCCATGGGCGCTAGTCATAGCCGTAAACTTTACAAGGTGGTTAGCTCCTTTTTCGAATTCTCTGCTGGCTGCTCCATTAAAGACGATCTAGAGCACTATCTTCCAAGCGATTCACCAGCCAGTAGGCGGCCTTCCTTCTATACCTTTAGACAGGTTGCTTGTTTAAAACTGCCTCATTAGCGCTTGAGACACCATGACCATAGATGCACCATAAAAAGCGAGACATAAAACACCATGCTAAACCACCATGAAATTCTTGGTCACGATGCCATTTTTACTCCAGAACAAGTATTAGAGAATCGCGGTAGAGTTGCTATTTTTATTGACGGCTCAAATTTATTTTACGCGGCGCTCCAGCTGGGGATAGAAATTGATTACACTAAGCTCCTCTGCCGGCTGACCTCAGGGTCTCGGCTATTTCGAGCTTTCTTTTATACCGGCGTAGACCGCAGCAACGAAAAGCAGCAAGGCTTCTTGCTATGGATGCGACGAA
>JAAHIA010000456.1 GCA_010671975.1 Leptolyngbya sp. SIO4C1
TTCCTTACGAGAAACAGGCAGACTGCGCCATAGCCCAGCTCAAAGAGTCAATATAAACATTTAATGCTGTTAATGCGGTTCAAACGCTGAAATGCACCCAAAATATAAAGAAAATCGATAGTTTTTTCGATATCTAATATCTTTAGACTCGCGCTGATCGCTAAAGTTCATTTAGTTTACATAACTTCGAAACTGTCTCAGTTTTAGCAGCACTTAGAATCAGCACACAGCCATTAGCCAGCAATAGCAGCCCCTCGTTCGGCCAGGATACAGCTGAACAGATCTTCTCTAGGTCGCTCATGCAGACAATAAAGTCTCTGTAGAAATTAAGGTTTGTAAAACAATTTCATTTTAAGCACACATAAAAAGCCGAAATTGTTTAGGCTTACAGTAATCAAACTCATGACGAGTATGATTTAAGCCATGCGTACGAGTTCCTGAGCTTGGGATTTTTATAACGCTACCTGTGGAGAGACAGTCTAACGATGCGTAAACACAATAAGCTGATAGCTGCTGGTAGCTGTCCTGTTGCCGATGGACCTAACGGATGTTTAATCAGGTAAGGAGCTGGACAAATGTTTTTCGATTATGAGGGCCGGCATGTCCCTCAGGTAACCTTTCGAATGTTTGCAGAGACGAGGTGGTACAACCTTTCAACGGCGGAGCTCTTTGACTACAAAACTGTAGTGGTGTTTGCAGTGCTAGGAGCCTTTACC
This sequence comes from Leptolyngbya sp. SIO4C1, assembly GCA_010671975.1. Taxonomy (GTDB): domain Bacteria; phylum Cyanobacteriota; class Cyanobacteriia; order Phormidesmidales; family Phormidesmidaceae; genus SIO4C1. The sequence goes on from JAAHIA010000456.1 coordinate 717, forward strand.
AAACCTCACGCGTCTACTCAGCTGTTAGGTTACAACAAGCATACCGAAAAATTTAAAGCTAACGGAGTTGATGAGATTGTTTGCATTGCGGTAAATGATCCATTTTCGCTGGCAACCTGGGCTCGACACGAAGGGGCCAATCAGGTGCGCTTCATTCCCGATGCGAACGGTGAATTCACTCGCGAGATGGGAATGATGGTAAATTTTTCGGACAGGGGTATGGGACAGCGCTCTTGGCGCTATTCTATGCTGGTGAGAGATGGCATCATTGAAAAAATGTTTGTCGAGCGAGATGGCTTTGAGACAGCGCCCGTGGTCTCTAATGCCGAGACAATGTTGAACTATCTCAGCTCAGAGACCGAAAAGCCCAAGCAAACGGCTGTGTTAGGACAACTATGGCGGGCAATGCTTTCTGCTTGACAAAGCAAGCACCAAACAGAGAGCACCAAGAGAAAACGATTCACACCACACAACAGGAGACACTATGAGCAGTGGAAACGGATGTCCGTTTTCGGGCAGTCCCCAAAAATTCACAGCTGGCCATGGCACGGCCAATCGCGACTGGTGGCCCAATCAGCTAAACCTGAGAATTCTCCACCAGCAGTCACCTCAGGCTAGCCCTATGCGCGAGGCGTTTAACTACGCTGAGGCGTTTAAGACGCTTGACTTGGCGGCTGTGAAACAAGACATTTTCGAGCTGATGACCACCTCTCAGGACTGGTGGCCAGCCGACTACGGTCACTACGGGCCGCTCTTTATCCGGATGGCCTGGCACAGCGCCGGCACATACCGCATCGGCGACGGTCGCGGCGGGGCGGGCTCTGGCAGCCAGCGGTTTGCACCGCTCAACAGCTGGCCTGACAATGCGAACCTCGACAAGGCGCGCATGCTGCTATGGCCGGTCAAACAAAAGTACGGCGAGAAAATCTCTTGGGCCGATCTGATGATTTTAGCGGGCAACTGTGCCTTAGAATCGATGGGCTTTAAGACACTTGGCTTTGGCGGCGGCCGCGAGGATGTTTGGGAGCCGGAAGAAGACATCTACTGGGGCGCTGAAGAAACCTGGCTCGGCAACGAACGCTACAGCGGCGATCGCGTGCTTCAGAACCCGCTTGCTGCCGTTCAGATGGGCCTGATCTATGTAAACCCGGAAGGGCCAGATGGTGAGCCTGACCCGGTGGGCTCAGGGCGAGACATTCGCGAGACCTTTGGTCGGATGGCGATGAATGACGAGGAGACGGTTGCGCTGACCGCCGGTGGACACACGTTTGGCAAATGTCACGGCGCGGGCGATGCGGCGCTCGTCGGTGCTGAACCCGAAGGCGCTAGCATCGTAGAGCAGGGCCTCGGCTGGAAGAGCAGCTTCAACACCGGTGTCGGCGTCGATGCGATCACCAGCGGCATCGAAGGGGCCTGGACTCCGACGCCCACTAAGTGGGACAACAGCTACCTTGAGACTCTGTTTAAGTATGACTGGGAGCTGACGAAGAGTCCCGCTGGCGCGTGGCAGTGGAAGCCTAAGGGCGACGCCGGTGCGGATACGGTACCGGACGCGCACGATCCTTCAAAGCGACATGCTCCGATGATGACCACGGCGGACATGTCTATGAAAATGGACCCGCTCTACGAGCCGATTGCGCGGCGCTACCGCAACAATCCAGATGAATTTGCAGATGCGTTTGCCAAAGCCTGGTTTAAGCTGACGCATCGCGACATGGGACCGCGCGTGCGCTATCTCGGCCCAGAGGTGCCAGAGGAAGAGTTTTTGTGGCAAGATCCGATTCCTGCAGTCGATCACGAGCTGATTAGTGAGCAGGACATCGCTGCGCTCAAAGAGAAGATTTCGGCTGCCGGGCTGTCTATCTCTCAGCTGATCTCGACTGCCTGGGCCTCAGCAGTGACCTTCCGGGGCTCCGACAAGCGCGGTGGCGCGAATGGAGCACGGATTCGTCTGGCACCGCAGAAGGATTGGGACGTCAACCAGCCAGATCAGCTAGCCACCGTACTGCAAACGATCGAGGGCATTCAAAGCGAGTTTAATCGCTCGCAGTCTGGTGGAAAACGGGTTTCGCTGGCTGACTTGATTGTGCTCAGCGGCTGTGCTGCGCTAGAGCAAGCAGCGAAACAGGCTGGCCATGAGGTAACCGTTCCTTTCACCCCGGGCCGTACGGACGCATCGCAGGAGCAGACAGATGTCGAGTCCTTCGCTGTCCTCGAACCGACCGCAGACGGGTTCCGCAACTACCTCAGAGGGGAGCATACCCTATCTGCGGAGGAGCTGCTGGTGGATCGGGCGCAGCTGCTAACCCTGAGCGCTCCTGAAATGGTGGCACTATTAGGCGGCCTGCGCGTTCTAGGTGCGAACTATGGAAACTCTAAGCACGGCGTCTTCACGCAGCGGCCAGAAACGCTGACCAACGACTTCTTCGTGAACCTGCTCGACCTGGGCATCACCTGGAAGGCGCTCTCGGACGCAGAAGACGTCTTTGAGGGGCGCGATCGCAAAACCGGCGAGCTCAAGTGGACCGGCACCCGCGTCGACCTGATCTTTGGTTCGAATTCTCAGCTGCGAGCCATTGCGGAAGTTTATGGAACTGAAGGATCGCAGCAAAAGTTTGTGCATGACTTTGTCGCTGTGTGGGACAAAGTGATGAACCTCGATCGCTTCGATCTGCATCATTAGGTCTAGGCCGGCCGGAGGCTTCACGCGCTGTTGAAACAGCCTGTCTCAAAACAGCTAGCTTTACCCGCAGTTGGAGAGTCTCCAACTGCGTTTTTTCTAGAAGCGCACAGCTAGGCTGCGGCAGGCAAAGACCCGAGTCGGGCCGTGGGAGGCTAGGGCAGGAAACTTTTGGGGCCGAGCAGCCATCTTTTAATCTAAGGGTGGTTGTAACCAATGTGAAAGGCCCATGATAGACCGCACTTTCAACTGGCGGGAAGGCTGGCAGGCGCGCTGGGGCCAGCAGTCGAGCATAACGGTCATAGACGTTGCCTCCCTCCGCGAGCGGGTGCCCGAAGAGATCGCCGCCGCCGCCGGCCCGC
>JAAHIA010000457.1 GCA_010671975.1 Leptolyngbya sp. SIO4C1
ACCTGAGCAATGCCAAGCTAACGGCGGCAGCGATGAGCTGGACAGGAAACGCAGAAGGCTACGGTCGAACGAATCTGCAGCAGGCCAACCTCAGCGGCGCAGATCTGATCACCGCCTATATGCGAGGCGTTGATTTGAGCAATGCCGATGTGAGCGGCGCCTATCTTCATGCGGCCGATCTGAGTGAAGCCATGCTGCAAAAAACTGACTTTGAACAAGCCGATCTGTTTGGCGTCAAATTTCGGAACGCAGATCTAGAAGGTTCCATCCTCACAGGCGATGTCTTGCTGGGCGCAGATTTCAGTCAGGCAAACTTAAGCGACGCCGATCTGGCGCAGGCTAATCTGTTCTGGGCAAACCTCACAGGAGCGAATTTAACCAACGCAAACTTACAGGGAACAAACTTTGCAGTTGCTATTCTGACAGATGCCAATCTGAGCCAGGCTAATCTGCAAGAAGCCTATCTTCATGCCGCTGAATTGAGCAACGCCAACTTGAGCAATGCTAATCTCAATCAGTCTGATCTGAGTGCTGGTATCTTGATTCAAGCAAATTTGAGCGGGGCAGAGTTAAAGGACGCCAATGTTAAACGAGCCACCTTAACTCGCGCCGATCTGAGCCAGACGGCGTTGCAAGGCACTACTTTTCAAGGCGCGGATCTAATCGGCGCAAACTTGATGCAGGCTAACCTTCAGGCAGCTTACTTAGCAGATGCCTACCTGACAGAAGCCGACTTAAGCCAGGCCGATCTCAAAGATGCCGTTTTGACAGGGGCTGAACTCAGCGATGCCAATCTAGATGGGGCCAATCTAGAAGAGGCCATTACCGAAGGAACATCTGAAACATCTTCAATCGATACAGAGCATCAGCGGGTCTATCACATGGCTGCTCTGGAATGGCCAAACGCGCGTGTCTCGAAAGAATAAGCGCAGAAAACAAAGCTAGGCAGCTTTGCTGTAGCGAGGCTGTCTAGCTGTCGGGCTTAGACCAGATATTCAACCAGCGTGTGATCTTCACCCGTCAGTTCTTCGTCAATAATTTTAGAGACGATGGTCCAGTCGCCTTTAGCCAGACCTGCGCCAATTTTAGGATAGCCAATTCGTTTGCCAGCAAACTGTGATTTCACTTCGGCCATGACGGACCGGATGGCGGCATAGTCAGCGAGCACGCCAGTACCCTGCCAGTGGAACTGAGTATAGCCATTAACAATAGTCAGTTCATGACCGCTTCTTTCAACAGTGGCGAATGAGATTTTGCCCAGTTTGTTTTTATCTGCTCTCGCCGTCTGACAGTCTGCATCATACGCTTCTGGGAATGTTGATTTAATGGCTTTAGCAATGCCTGCGCCCATTGCGCACTGGCAGTTACAGCCGTGAATAATGACATCGAAAACTCCATTGAGTGCAAGCTTTAACAAGTCGCCGCGAACTGTCTTCATCATCTCATCAAGCTTGTAGGGGATATTCGCTCAGCGTACTGCACTTTCAGCGATCGCATATGTTAGGTTGTAGAAAATTTGGAGCCAAGTCAGCTTAACTTTGGCCGATTTTTTCAGCTTGATAGTCAGTAAAAAATGTTTCGAGAATATTTGCCCTTAGGCAATAGGGCTGTCCCTGTCAGCTACCCCATCGTTGGGCAAGTGCCCTATTGGCTGCTCGATCGGTTTGGTTTTTTAGAGGCCTGTGCGGCGAGCCGAGCGTCGATTTTTGAGCTCAAGCTAGGGAGACGGGCGTATCTGTTGAATCATCACGAAGACATTAAGCATGTGTTGGCAACCAACTATACGAACTATTCCAAGAATGCGCGCCTGAGCGATCGCACCGGCCAGCGCCTGTTTGGAGACGGCGTCCAAACTCAGTATGGCTCTCAGCATCAGCATCAGCGACGGCAGGTGCAGCCTGCCTTTATGCGGCGTGCGATCGCAGCGTTTGCGCCTCAGATTGTGGCAACGGTCGAGGCCAAGCTCTCTACCTGGCATAGCCATACGGACATCGATATCGTCCCTGAGCTCATTCAGCTGGTTCACTGCGTCCTCGGCCAGGTGCTGTTTAGTCTAGACTTTGATCGGCAAGATCGCGCCTTTGGGGAGGCGGTCATGGTAAGGCGGCGGCAGGTCAACGACCAGTTCAGCCTGAAAGCACCGTTTGTGAAGCTCTGGAGAGACGGTCGACACAGCCTAAACTCACAGGTGCTTCAGCAGCTAGAGGCGCAGGTCGATCAGATGATTCAAGCGCGTCGTCACGAGCCGTATCGGTATCGCGATCTGCTCTCGACGCTGGTACAGCTGCGGTCTTCGAGCAGCAGCCCCATGAGCGACAAGCAGCTGCGCGACGAGGCGCTAGCCACCACGGGCGGCTATGAAACAATCGCGGCAGCTGTGATCTGGACTGTTTACCTCTTGGCGCAGCAACCTCAGATTGAGGACAAGCTAGCACACGAAATCTCTCAGATCGTTGGCAACCGACTGCCCACCGCAGAAGATATTCCCGCTCTGAAATACAGTAAACAGATCCTCAACGAAGCCTTGCGCCTGTATCCCCCGACGTGGATATTTACCCGCACAGCCAATCAGCCCGATTGCTTGCCAAGCGGCACGAAGCTTGAGCCAGGGACGAAGCTCTACCTGTCTCCCTATGTGGTGCATCGAAATCCCGCCTACTTTCCTAAGCCTGAGCGCTTTGAGCCCGAGCGCTTCAGCAAAGCAGGTAAGCAGACACGCCCTGAGTTTGTCTACTTTCCCTTCGGCGGCGGACCGCGCGTTTGCATCGGGCAGACGCTAGCCGAAACGTTCGCGACGCTAATCTTGATTGCCATGGTTCAACGAGTCCGACTCACGCTGGTCAGCGATCAAACTGCTGGCCAGCGCCTTGTCAAACGGCCAAGCATTACGCTACTGCCGGATCAATCGCTGAAGATGCGAAAGCAGCTGAAGGCTCAACCCGAGCTGAGCCAATGAGCCCTGCAAAGCGTCCTTCAAGCAGTATGACCAAAGCGCGGTTGGTGAGTGGAACCACGTGGATTGCGCTGGCAGAGGCGCTAATGCTGCCAACCGGTTTTCTGACAGTTGTCTTTTTGACTCGGCAGCTTGGTCCAGAAAGCTATGGGCTCTTCGCCCTAGCCGCAACGCTGATTGCTTGGATTGAATGGAGCATCAACTCAATCTTTTCGCGGACGACCGTCAAGTTTGTTGGAGACGCGATCGCATGGCAGCCGGTCGCTACCACGGTCATCCGCACGCAGCTGACCTGCAGTGTACTGGCTGCACTGACGCTGGCACTGTTGGCGCCAGCTATCGCAGCGTTCCTGCATGAGCCTGCCCTGGCTCCCTTGCTGTGGCTATTCGCTTTGGAAATTCCGCTGTTCAACCTGGCGCTAGCGCATCAAAATATTTTGACCGGCTTAGGGCAGTTTGCGCCGCGAGCAGCGATCACGGCTAGCCGCTGGATCGCTCGGCTGCTGCTGATTGTGGGGCTAGTGCAGCTGGGACTGTCTATTTCAGGGGCTATTTTAGGCAGCGTCGCAGCGTCGCTAATTAGCCTGATCGTTTGCCGCTGCTATATTCGACCATCTCTATGGCAATCGTCTGATTTTTCAGCCAGACAGCTGGCCGGCTATGCCCTGCCGCTATTTCTATCCGCGCTGGCAGTTCGGCTGTATAGCAGCGTCGATCTGATCGTTCTCAAAGCGCTGGGGGGCACCGCCGAGCAGGCCGGCGTGTATGCCGTTGCTCAGAACCTTGCCTTGCT
>JAAHIA010000458.1 GCA_010671975.1 Leptolyngbya sp. SIO4C1
TTTTGTAGCGCTCAGCATCTTGCTGCTTGATGTAGGCTAGCAGCCGCTTGCGACGGCCAATCATCTGCAGCAAACCGCGACGCGATGAAAAGTCTTTCTTATTGCTTCTCAAATGCTGGCTCAGCTTATTGATGCGCTCGGTTAGCATGGCAACCTGCACATCCGCAGACCCTGTGTCTGTTTCATGAACCTGATAGTCAGAAATAATTTCTTGCTTGCGCGGTTGCAACAATGCCATAGGGATACCCGTTTTTGATGCTAGAAAACTAAAACAAAGAGCTATTTATGTTAGCACGAACAATAGAGTAGGCTCAACTGCCGAACTTTGGTGTCAGCGATACCGTAGAAATACGCAATAAAAACCTGCCAAAGATGGCGTTTGCGGCGCTGCAGTCCGAAAAATCGCGGATTTGAATGAGCTACCTAGCCGGGAAGTCTGTAAAGAGCTGACTGGTTTAGAACGCTATGCGTAATTCCTATCGCGGCTGGGTAGCAGCTGCTCTCAGCGGCATTGCCGCTATTGGTTTGATGGCATCCTCAGCTGGCGCCACTGATGAACAGCACACGGCTCAAGCTGCGCCTTCAGAGCCGCCTGCAGCTAGTCACGAGGCTATTTCACCGGCCTCAGCGATCGCCATGCGGCAGTCGCTACAAAACCTGGCCGGGCGGTTTGAGAGCGCTCTCCTGCTGGCTCATGCAGCAGAGCATTCGGCGCAGCTGGTTGCGATCGCGCAGCCAGCCAGCCTCCCAGCCAGCGTCGGGACAGCTGAGACGAGTCTGCATCCTGTTCTCGCCGATGCGCAGCAGCTGATAGCTGACTGGCCCAGGCTGATGGCGCAGCAGCAGTACGCTCAGGCCCAACAGCGCTGGCAGGCAGTGCAGCAGGCGCTTCGGTCTAACTTTCCTAGCGATCAGGTCTTGGCCCAGCCAGAACTTCGCGCCATGTGGCTGGATCGCGGGACGATTGTAGACGCGGGATCGCCGCAGGGACTGGCGCAGGTCTTTGACCGACTTGCGGCGGCCGGCATCAATACCGTCTTCGTTGAAACGGTAAATGCCGGCTATCCAATTTACCCCAGCCGCGTCGCACCGCAGCAAAACCCGCTGACGCAGCATTGGGATCCGCTAGCGGCTGCTGTTGAACTGGGCAAGCAGCGCCATATTGAAGTGCACGCCTGGGTGTGGACTTTTGCAGCAGGCAATCAGCGCCACAACCAGATTTTAGGACTACCCACGACCTATCCAGGCCCGCTAATTAGTGCTAACCCTACCTGGGCAGGCTACGATAGCCAGGGCAATCTGCTGCCGCCTGGGCAAACAAAGCCTTTTTTAGACCCTGCCAATTCAGAGGTGCGCAGCTACCTGCTGCGGCTGCTAAATGAAATTGCTAACCGCTATGACGTTGCTGGCATTCAGCTAGACTACGTTCGCCATCCCTTTCAAGACCCGGCAGCCGGGCGCACTTTTGGCTATGGTTTGGCCTCGCGCCAGCAGTTCGAGCGACTAACTGGGGTCGACCCCATTACCCTCTCGCCGCGCAGCCAGGCGCTGACGCCAGAGCAAAAGCGGCAGCAGTATCTCTGGGCTCAGTGGACGACGTTTCGCACGCGACAGATTAGCACTTTTGTGGCCGATGCCTCGGCGATGCTGCGTCGGCACCATCCGCAGCTGGTGATTTCTGCGGCTGTGTTTGCGCAATCGGGCCACGAGCGCCGTCAAAAGCTGCAGCAAGATTGGGAAGCCTGGGCCGAGCGCGGCGATGTCGACTGGATTGTGCTGATGAGCTACGCTGCAAACACGCCTCAGTTTGAAGCCATGATTCGCCCTTGGGTCGTTGAAGCGACCTACGATTCAACGCTGGTGATTCCGGGTATTCGCCTATTTGATTCGGCACCCGAGGCCGTGTTCGATCAGATTCAAGCCCTGCGCGACCTGCCCACAGTTGGCTACGCGCTCTTTGCCGCAGATCACTTCGATACGCCTATGCAGACGCTCTTAAACGATACGCAAGGCCCTACGGCAGTCCTGCGATCGCAGCCTATTCCCCAGCAGCAGCCCTTCGCCGTCGCTGCTATCCGCTACCAGACGCTACAGCGTGAGTGGAACTGGCTGCTGACACATGATCAGCTGGCGATGGACGCGGCCGAGCTCAATCAGTGGAGACTAGAGGCGGATGCACTCAGCGAGCAATTGGAACTATTATCGGCAAATCCCTCAAGGCGCAGGTTGGCTCAGGTGCGATCGCGGCTAGAGCGCCTTCATACCCATCTCAATCACAGCGTCACGATTAGCAATGCCAATAGCGGCTATCGTCTGCGGGCGTGGCAGCATCGCCTTGCCACTATTGAGCAGCTGCTAGAGTACGGAATGGTCAGGGCTACCGAATAGTTTGTGCACGGCCTACATGATCCATGCTGCGGCTAAAATCAGCCAAATTTGATGTAACCGTTGGCCCAGCTGGGAATGCTAAAGCAGCATAATAGACTTCAGCTGCTGCTTGATCTAGCCCGCCCATGACTGAGCCTCTACCGGAACTCGTAATTGAAGCTGGTCGTACGGAAGCTCAATATTGGCGCGATTTGTGGCGCTACCGAGAGCTGTTTTACTTTCTAGCTTGGCGTGACGTTTTAGTGCGCTATAAGCAAACTGCCATCGGCGTTGCCTGGGCACTCATTCGCCCCTTTTTAACGATGGTAGTTTTCTCAATAGTCTTTGGGCGATTGGCTAATCTTCCCTCAGAAGGAGACGCACCCTATCCGATTTTAGTGTTCGCGGCTATGCTACCTTGGCAATTTTTTGCCAGCGCCCTAACAGAATGTAGCAATAGCCTAATTATCAATTCAAACTTAGTTTCCAAGGTCTATTTTCCTCGGCTAGTTGTACCAACTAGCGCGGTTATTGTCAGCTTTGTAGACTTCTTAATTTCAGGCCTAATTTTGCTGGGACTAATGGCTTGGTATGACGCCCTGCCCTCTTGGCGGATTGCGACGCTGCCGCTTTTTATTATGATTGCGTTTGCAGCGGCGATGGGTGCTGGGCTATGGTTAGCCGCGCTGAATGTGCAGTACCGAGATTTTCGGTATATCGTGCCGTTTATTGTACAGTTTGGTCTTTACATTTCACCGGTAGGGTTTAGCAGCTCAATTGTGCCAGATCAATGGCGATTGCTTTACGCTCTAAACCCGATGGTTGGCGTAATTGATGGGTTTCGCTGGGCCATTATTGGCGGTGATGTACAGCTTTTTTGGCCAGGATTTCTACTCTCATTACTGCTAGTGATATTCGTTCTAGTGACAGGAACTATGTATTTTCGTCATATGGAACGCTCTTTTGCAGACATTATCTAGCCGCAGTTTGCTGCCGTACTACCTGTAAGCCCTCATCTATTGGAAGATGTCTGACACAGTTATTCAAGTTGAGAACTTAAGCAAAAAATATATCATCAGACATCAGCAGGGAGGGGCTTACCGATACAGGGCGATGCGAGATGTGATCGCGGAAGGCGTGCGATCGCTAGGTCAACGAATCAGACATCCTCACAAGTCAACCATTCAAAGTCATCGGGAGGAATTTTGGGCCCTCAAGGACGTCTCATTTGACATCAAACAGGGCGAGGTTGTTGGCATCATTGGCCGCAATGGAGCCGGTAAGTCAACATTGCTCAAGATCCTCAGCCGCATTACAGAACCAACGACCGGACGCGTCCGTATAAAAGGCCGAGTCGCTAGCCTATTGGAAGTAGGAA
>JAAHIA010000459.1 GCA_010671975.1 Leptolyngbya sp. SIO4C1
GTCGTTTGGATCCCTGCCTGTCGTTTCGCCTGTTAGTCTCAATTTGAGCCTGGTTAGTCTCTATCAAATGACACTTAACACGACAACACCTCTGTCGCGTCACGTCTAACCCCCTTGACATCTAACAGGTGGCTATCTCGAGGACACACCGATCTTTAGACGCTTAATCGACCCAACTACTTCTGAAGTGCGCAATTCTATTCGGGAAACAATCGAACGTTTAGCAGAACGCAAGGCGACACCCGGACGGAAAAATGTTTTTAACCTAATCTATGCTGGCCACGGACGCCCCGCAGATGGAGCTCTTGAATTTTCTGATGGTGCCCTATCAGGAGAGGATTTCTATCACGAACTAGTCGAACATTATACTGATCACCCTAATAGGCTTCACGTTGATATTGTTCTAGATTCATGCTACTCTGCGAGGTTTTTAATTGACTTTGTTGTTGGTTCTCAGTCTAGCGAGACTGTACATGTATTCGACTGCATGGTTTCTTCATTGCCAGACGAGAAATCATATGAGATGGATTTTATCGAGCATGGTGCGTTCTCTTTCAGTTTGACTCATCCTGGAAACTCTTATGTTGATGCAACCGAGCTTGCGCGTGCAATAGATAACCAAGACCTACGAACGATAGTGAAGAGCTTACAGGGTATTGCAGCTCCTAATCCAGTTGCATTTCTTACCAATGGTAGACAGCACTCAATGGAACTTATATCAGGCCATTATTTGTCTATACCTGGGGCAGGTTCAATCGAGCTTGCGGACCACTTTGGAACCTTGACACACGCTGGACTCGCAGATGCCATTGCCAGAGCAAAATTGAATTATGGAGGTGACACAGAATATATTAGCTAACACGTCACGGCAGCGGACGGGCAGAAGCCGCTGGTGCTTGGATCGAAGTTGTCATCTCTGCTGCGTTTTGTTGTTAGGGCGACTCGGCAATCATTAATAAACAGTCTGTTGATCAGAGTCTCAAAACCGACCGATTTTGACACACTCATTGCTCATCCCCACTGCAAATGAGTTTCTAAGGAAATGCCATGACTTGTGGTGTGTCAAAAGTTATCCCATAATCTATGTCATATAAACTGTGATTGCAGATAAGTTTTGACACATGTTAGTAGGGTATGAGCGCGTTTCTACTGCTGATCAGTCTCTGGAGCCGCAGCACGACCGCCTCGAAGAGGCCGGGTGCGAGAGAATTTATAGCGATGTGGTGAGCGGTGCGAAAGCTGATCGATCTGGATTGGAAGAAGCTCTCGCTTATTTGCGAGAAGGCGATGTGCTGGTGGTTGTCAAGCTAGACCGCCTGGGCCGAACCCTTAAGCATCTCATTGAGACCATTGAAGATCTGAATGAGCGCGGCATCGGCTTCAGGAGCCTGAATGACGGCATTGACACCACTACCTCCACTGGCAAGCTGATGTTTCATATCATCGGTGCGATCGCAGAATTTGAGCGAGACCTGATACGCGAACGCACTCAGGCGGGGCTTAAAGCAGCCCGTGCCCGTGGCCGTAAGGGGGGCCGCCCTACTAAAGGCACGCCGGACAAAATTAAGCAGGTACGTGCCATGCTCCAGGATAAGACTATCACTGTTAAAGAGGCTTGTGCAGCGGTGGGGATTTCGCGGAATACCTACTATCGGCATATCATGCTGGAGTTTGAAAACTAATAGGTAGCTTCCGGTAGCTCAGCGGTATCGAAGGCTTTACGAATATCCTCTATGTCTAATGTTTTGGCTCAATAAGCCTTATTCTGCGGTGGATTAGTTGCGCCGGGAGCAACATCTCTATTTTACTGTAAGAACTTTCGAATAGCTTCCAATAGGGCGGCTTGCTCCTTCTTTGTTGTGGAAGGTAGGCGCTCGAATTCCGGTTCTTTTAGCCGAACATCCGCATAGATCTGACTACCATCTTCGTGGAAATGGAGAAATGCTCTGGATTTTCGGTAGAAAATGTCAGGCTTTTTTTCTTGTAGGCCTTGCAGAGAGCGAATCTGGTCTAACAACAGTGAAAGTGATGCAATGGTTTTCTCTGAAGCATGTTTCATTGCCGAAAGTCGTGTAATTCTTTAATAAAAGTTGAGCAAGAATGAGAGAAGTTATAGCCGTTGAAATGTTTATTTTCTAGAAAATTAGCACATATTGCTGTGCATTATTTTTATCACTTCAATATCTATTTTCTTGACCTTCCACCTGATACTGCTGCAAGATTTAAGATTCCCTTTGTTTTCTGTTCCCAGCTCTGAAAGGTATTGTATCATGATGCAATAAATCAAGAATACAGACAGAGCTGCAAACTTTTGATCTCTTTATTTAAGACAACTGTATTCTCTTATCTCGATGTCTCTTCGATTAGTTCTAAGAACAGGGAATCATGTTAGTACAATTATCCATCCCAAGCCTTGCTAGAATGCGTGCTGCTAAAAACTTCAGCGATCTGTGGCATAGCCTCAATAATGACGAAGGTTTTGAACTCAGGCATCTTTACCAAGAGGCAACAGATCATGCACTAGAGTTTAAGTTTGAGCACGGCACAGATGAAGATTGGGAGAAGATGCATGAGTTATACAATACTCTTGAGCGCGTCGTAGATATCTTCAATGATAAACTCAGCGATTCTCGATCAGAAGAGGAAATTAACTATTCGCAGCTTGAAGAAGCTGTTTGGGAAGGACTAGAAGTGGACACAGGATTTAATAAGGTTGTCGTTGATGCTGCTCTGTCGCAATTACGGGAATCTTCATTCTATGAACAGGATTGCCCTCTAATTCGCGCTACCACTGTACCTAATCCATCAGCCCTCGATGAACGTAAGTTTAATGTTTTTATAAGTTATCGTACAAGGGATTATCTATTACAAGCAAGACAGCTTGCAGATGATTTGGTGAGGCATGGTTTGCGCGTTTGGCTTGACGAGCAAGTGATAGGCGATCTGCGTGGAGGTAAAGTTGTAAAAGAAGATCTTAGCCGTATTCTGAATAATGCTGTTGCTAACTCAGCTTGCACGATTGTATTTAATACTGCTATGTCTGTAGCTGAAAATCCTCCGTGGATGACTGATGAAGAAGCTTTAGCATCTGGCCACGTGATGCATGGTCCTGATGGTAATCTTATCAGCTGGGACTGGCAGGTAAAAGAGATAATGGCCAGTACACGAGGCCTTGCTATACACGATCAGTTTATAGCCCTGTTTGATTATTCAGGTATGGCTCATGTCAAATGGATATCATTGAGAGCCGAAGAAAAAATTATAGATGGAGTAATAAGGGGGTTGAAGATGTTGAATGTGTGTTAGTGCAAAGAGCAGCGGGATTAGTTGGCAGGAATATTTGGTATATGGCTCGAATATGCCTAGGCTAATAGAATTTGAGTTACTGGCCGTGATGAGTCTCACTGCTGCGTTTAAGCACGAATTTACCGATGGGTGTTGACTCGCGAGCCCGATACCACAATCCTTTAATCGTGCCATCAGCAAGGTAGACAAATCGGTAAATACCGCCTTGTTCCAGAAAAGCTCCCGATTTGTGATGATCCACAATGAAGAAACTCTTGTGAAAGCGCTCAGATACTTCTGTCTTTAGATTTAGATGAGAAATCCAATCTGCTGACGCAGCAAACACGTCAGGACCAGGTGATTGCCCACCAGTCACAGTTAGATTTGAGTTTTGTGAGCCTGAGAATATTAATTCACCTGAAATTTGATCGTCTACAGCTTGGTTAATTC